>JAYVJH010000293.1:0-11362 GCA_043769455.1 Runella sp.
TATATTGAGCCAAAAAGCCCAGAAAGAAGATGGTTACTACCAAGACAAAAAGTATGTAAAAATGGCTGGACATACAGCCTATTCGGGTATTTTGGTTGCTCTTGATGATTTACTTGGTACAAAGAAAAAGGGGCGAAAATCTGTAGAATGGTATAAAGCAGAACTTTCTAAATTAGATAAGAAACTAACAAGTTCTTTCGATTCTGTATATGAAATACTACATCTATCATTGGGGTATGACGGTGCAAAAAGTGCCAAATTAGCCCAATTAGGCTTTGAAGAAGCCGAAAAAATTATCGAATGGGTAAATGCTCGACTACAAAAAAAATGAACACTGAAAACATAAAAATCTATAAAAATAAGGAGGAAGCCTTAAAATTTAAGTATGATTTGGCCCAAAAATTTATAGCCAAAGTAGGAATAAAAAAAATAGCCGCTTTGGGAAAGTAGCATACAATATAAAATTAAACAACTACAATACTCAAACAAATGCAACAGACATCAGAAGCCATGCGTTATATTGACAACGCAAAAGATATATTGAGCCAAAAAGCCCAGAAAGAAGATGGTTACTACCAAGACAAAAAGTATGTAAAAATGGCTGGGCATACGGCTTATTCGGGCGTTTTGGTTGCCCTTGATGATTTACTTGAGCCTAAGAAGAAAGGCCGAAAGTCTGTGGATTGGTACAAATCAGAATTGGCAAAATTAGACAAAAAAGTTACATCTTCCTTCACAAATGCCTACGATATACTACATCTATCATTAGGCTATGATGGTGCTACTAATGCAAAATTAGCTCAGTTGGGCTTTGAAGAGGCCGAAAAAATTATCGAATGGGTAAATGCTCGATTACAGAAATAAAGAATCTGCCGTATCAACGTTTTCTTAAACTTCTTCCGTCTGTAACTGTTTATCATAGAGTTCTTTATACATACCATTGGCGGCGGTGAGCTGCTCGTGAGTACCTTGCTCTACAATGTGGCCATCGTCCAAAACCACTATAAAATCGGCTAATTTGGCAGACGACACCCGATGTGAAATAATGACCGAAGTACGGTTTTGCATGATTGTTTGTAGATTGGTCAAAATTGTGTTTTCGGTTTGGGTATCAACTGCCGAAAGGCAATCGTCCAAAATCAATACCTTTGGATTTCGGGCAATGGCTCTGGCAATAGACAACCGTTGCTTTTGGCCGCCCGATAGCGTAATTCCCCGCTCCCCTACTCGTGTGTCGAAGCCTTCTTCAAAACCTCTGATGTTTTCGTATAAATCGGTATCTTTGGTAGCTTGTTCTACTCGCTCAAAAGTCATATTGATTGACGCTCCAAAGCGTACATTACCTGCGATAGTTTCCGAAAACAAAAATACATCTTGCGGCACATAGCCCATTTGTCCACGCAAATTTTGTACGTTATAGTCTTTCAGTAAAATGCCATCTACCAATATTTGCCCAGCCGTTGGGTCGTAGAGGCGAGCCAATAGATTGGCAATGGTACTTTTGCCAGAGCCAGTTGTTCCCAAAATCGCAACCGTCTGCCCTGCTTTGACTTTGAGATTAAAATTTTTGATGGCTTTGATGCCAGAGTCTGGGTAAACAAACGATACATCACGAAACTCAATCTGGCCTTCGATGTCGTGTTCAAGGTTTTTGGTAGAAATAATATCGGTTTTGATAGTCAAAAACTCATTGATTCGTTGCTGTGATGCCGCCGCTCGCTGAATCTGGCTCGTTGTCCAGCCCAGTGCCATAACAGGCCAAGTGAGCATACTGACATACAAAATAAACTCTGTGATATTGCTTGGTGTGAGGCGACCTGCCAAAATTTCTTGCCCACCTACATACACAACCAGCACGTTGCTAAGGCCAACCAAAATCAGTACAAATGGATAAAAGAAAGCATCTACCAATGTCAGGTTCAATGATTTTTCTTTATATGTATCGCTTTCGACAATAAACTTCCGTACTTGATCTCGCTCCCTAACAAAGGCTTTGATGACTCTGATTCCCGAAAAAGACTCCTGCACAAAAGTCGAAAGTTGAGAGAGTTGCGCCTGTAATTCTTCCGAGCGTTTCATAATAATACGATTGACGACATAAATACTGACCGACAGCACGGGTAGCGGCAGCAGCACCCAAAACGACAAATTGGCATTGACCGACACCATATAGCTTATCACCAAAATAAACAGCACAATAAGGTTCATGCCGTACATAATAGACGGCCCGACATACATACGCACCTTGCCGACATCTTCGGAGATACGAGCCATGAGGTCGCCAGTGTTGTTTTTTCTATAAAAACTCAATGGAAGTGTCTGATAATGAGCGTATATTTCGTTTTTTAGGTCATATTCAATATGTCGAGACATGACGATGAGCGTTTGGCGTACCAAAAACAAAAAGAAGCCTTTGAGGAGTGCCATTACCAATATCAGCAGGCCATAAAACAAGATACTAAACGTAAAAACATCATACATTTTGGTCTGCACAGCCGAGCCTTCAAACAAAAAATACACATCGAGCGTTTCGCCAACTAAGTCGAGTGCGTAGCGTACTAATTGGGCAGGAATGATACCAAAAAGATTGGAAAGAATGGTAAAAATAGTTCCCAAGATGAGATACCACTTGTATTTGACAAAGTACTTATTGAGGTGTGCGAGTGCTTTCATTGATTATTAAAACCGTAATTGTAAATTTAATTTAAAGTATAATTCTCCATCTTTTTCTAAATACAATTTACCAAAACGATGACGTGTTGTTGAGGGTGTATCTAATTTTATGTTTTCAAATAAATAGTTTTTTAGATTTTCTAACTCTATAATGTGAAACCCGACACAATCACCATCGTTTTTCATAATTATCGTCCCGTTGGCTTCATAAATTCCACTCCATTTTGCCCCCGCAAAAAAGCCTAATAAACTATCAACAAGCATTTTTTTGATTTTAGTAACCAATAATATTTTGTTGTCTTCATTTTTACTATTTTTCAATAGCTTACCTGTAATTTCTTGCAGCGATGATATTCTATCTTTATAAAAACACAGTAAAATCTGACCAACGATTTGCGGCATCTCACTATCTACCATTTTTAAGTTAAAATCCATTACATCACGTTCTGCACCAATATATTCAAAAGTTCCACCCAACTGCTCTATTCTATGTAATCTATCTTTCAGTTTTGTTGTAGTACTTATTGCATTTACTTCGTCAATATACGACCTGTTTATACCATTGACTTTGAAAATAAAATTAGTATTTCCAGAAGCATTTAGCAAAGACGGTTTACCTCCCAAGTACGATTTTATTCCAAAGCCTTCATTTTCTTTTTGAATAAAATTATTTTCAATATCTAATAAAATATCTACTTTTTGGTTGCTACTCCCGCCTTTTATGACATTGAAGCCCAGCATATCTTGTATAACTCTAAATTCAGGCACTTCAAATGTCTGTGAACTTTCTTTGATTTTAGAAATAAGCAAATTTATACTTTCAGTATTGATAAGTTCGGCTATATTTATTTGTTTTTCAGATTTATCTTTCTTGTTTTTTATAATTACTGTTGATAGATTCGTTAGCAAAAACTCGCTATGTAGATTGTGAGTAGTTACTTTATTTATTTTCAAATAACTGTTATTCTTATTCAACTTTGTATCGGACAGGCTTAGGGTTTTATCTAAAAGTAATTTTATCAAAACAAGCAACTCAGTCCATTCACCTTTGTTTTTTGTAGATTTCAAAGTTGTTGTTTTTGGTGTTAGGTGGTTCAAATGGTCTAAGATATTTTTTACCACGGCTTGTACGGCATCAACGGCAACACTGTTTCCTAATTGTTTTATGGCCTGAGCAGGGCTTACAGGAAAAACAAAGTCGTCAGGAAAGCCTTGCATTTTTCGTGCCTCTTTGTACGACAACCGCCTAAGTTCACCATCGACTTCGTAGTTGTCCCAGTTTCTACGGTCTGTAATGACAGAACCTCGTCCGCCAATTCTAATCGTAAAGCCAATCTCTCGTGTACATTTTCCACCCCAAACATCACTCATATTAAACTTTAAAGGAACTGATGGTGGAAAATTAAAGCTTTTCATAAAGTCTTCGTCCCTAAACCCAACCATAAAAGCCCTTGGTCTCAGTTGAGGAAGTCCATAGTCTGAGGCATGAACGACCTTAAAATAAAACGAATAGCCTAATTCATTTTCAATAATATCTCGAATTATTTTAAAAGTATTTCCGTCATCGTGTGTTACAAGTCCACGGACATTTTCCAAAAAAAATGCTCTTGGTTTTTTTGCCTCTAAGATTTCGGCAATATTAAAAAACAAATTTCCTCTTTCTGAATTGTGATTGTCGTCAAAACCTCGTTTCTGACCAGCTTGGCTAAAAGGCTGGCATGGAAAACCTGCACATAGTATATCAAAGTCAGGTAGGTTTTTGGGAGTAATTGTTCTAATATCTTTATTGAAAAGACCGTTTTCAAACAATTTAGGGCTGATTTTCTTATGATTTGCTTCATAGGTCAATCTCGCAAATTCATCAATTTCAGAAGCAAAAACACATTCACCTCCTAAACGGTGCATTGCCAAATGGAAACCACCAATTCCCGCAAATAAATCAATAAATGTAAAGCTATTATTCAATGTCTTTTAATAGAATATTACCGTATTTCAGTATTGTAATACTGTCAATTTACAACCCTAAACAATGAAAAATCGTTTCAAAATAATATTGAAAAGGTTGTACAAAAACGTATATTTGCAATGTGGACAAGCCCTCATACCCTTTTAGAGTTTTAGAAAATGGAAAACGTTTTGAATTTGCAAGCGTTAGCCCTAATAAGACCATTCAAAAAGTTGTAGAATTTAGAGAACTTGAAACACCAGGTATTTATAATTTGGCACTCGTAGATATATGTGAAAGCGGAAAGTATGACGACATGACCGTAAGTAATAACCAAGATATGGAAACAATCATTGCAACGGTTATCCAAACAATTCAAGTTTTTATAGCACTCAACCCAAATACAAAAGTATTATTTATGGGAAGTACCCCTTCGAGAACGAGACTTTACAGAGGAATAATAAACAAATATATCGGTCAAGCAAAACAAGTTTATGAGATTCATGGTATAATTGACTGGGTAAATGAGCCATTCAATGGGAATAAAAATTATGATGCTTTTTTAATTTTTCAAAAAACTACAAACAAACATGAAAAATAACACGCCAAAAATAGTAAAAACGCAGGCTAAAGAAGCCACACAGCAATCTTTTACATCGTTGGAATCTGTTCTAAATGCAAAGCATCAAAAAGCGAATGATTTTCTAAAAAAAGTAAAATTATCTTTTTGAGAATACTACTTCGCTCATCTCCCCCAAAATACCCAATGAATGTATCTGATGTAGTGTGTGGGGCTGGCTTGGTCGTTGGTGATGAGCCATTTTATGGTGTTTTGTAGTTGGGTTTTAAGATACGATTCTTGGCTTAGACCAATCATTTTTGACTGAATAGCGGCCACAATTTCGTCTTTGTTGGCCCGTAGTTCATCGCTAATCACGGTATTAAAATTGACTTTGCTCGTTCTCAATCGCACTACTTCGGGTAGCAGCCCCGTCATGGCTCGGCGCATTTGTCCACGGCGGTAGCCATTGTCAAATTTCAGTCGGTCGGGGGTCGATAGGCAGAGTTCCAATAGGTTTTTATCATAAAATGGGTGTGCTACTTCGTGGCCGTGGTGTGCGCCTAAGTGCGTAAACTGCTCGGTGGCTTCGTACATACCCTCGTGAATAATATCCGCCAAAGCATCATTCAATTCGCTCGAAAAGCCGTAGTCTGTTTCAAAGTCAAATCGGGGCTTAGGTACAGGTTTTGGGGTTCTGATTTTTTCGATTAAATCTTCTACAAACAACCAGCCACTGGCATTGGCTTTTATCATTACATCGGCCATGAGTGTCAGAGATTCGCCATATTGTTTTGTTCTAAATTTTGATATTATTTCAGATTTTGAATATAAATGAATCAGTTGCTGTGTTCGTTTTTTGACAGACATTTTACTCCAACCGCTTATATCGTCTTCAAAATCAGCAACTTGTGCGTATTTTTCCATTATATCTCTAAACCCCGTCCAGTCTTGCGCCTTCAATAACGACAACGGATAGGCACGCCCAAAACCTACTACACTGTCGCCATCGTGTCCTGTGAGCAATATTCGGCTACCGTTCTTTTGTACTGCTTCGGCATTGGCCAAATGAAAAGTTGGCAAAATCGTAAAATGGTCGGGACGGTCAAACACAAAAGCCGATTTTTTGATAGCCGCCAGTAAATTGGGCTGTGCAGCCACGTACTCGTGTTTAAAATTGCCAGCTTGTAACACCGCCTCCGCAAAAGGTTTTTCGTTAGCCGATGGCCCCACGTCAAAATGAAGTGTGTGTAGTGGTTGGCTCAAAAACCAATTGGCAATGACCGACACCGACGACGAGTCTAACCCACCGCTGAGGTGTGCGCTCACAGGAAAGTCGGTCTGAATACGACAACGAACGGCCTCTGTCAGGGTTTCTTTAAAAGCCTGTACGTGGTCGGCATCGGTTTTGAGATGGCTAAATTTGTCTAAGTCAATCGTCCAGTCGAGCCGAGATGTTATTTTATCTTTGGTTACGGTCAGTACGTTGGCTGGGGGGAGGCTATAAATATTTTTGTAGAATGTTTCGGAACGATAAGGCCGATTGGCAGAACCCCAACTCAAATACCGATTGACTTTGGCCTCATTGACTTCGCCCGAAATAAATGGCAAGGCCAACAAACCTTTGATTTCGGACGCAAAGGCAAAGTATTTATTGGCTTCAAAAACATAATAAAAAGTATGAACTCCAGCATGGTCTCGCCCACAGGTAAACTGTTGTTTGGATTTGTCCCAGATAGCATAAGCAAAATCTTGGCCCAAGCCTCCCCCGCCCCCAGAGGGAGAGCTTTTGAACTCCCCCTCTGGGGGCGGGGGGGCTTGGCTATCTGCCACCATCACCTGCCCGTTTTGCTCACTAATTGGCTCGTTGTTTAGTTGTTTTTTTAGATTCAATGCCAAACTTACTAAACCTACGTGGCCATCTTGCCAAAAACGAATACCATCTGGCCCACGGTGTTTGAGGGCGTTGGCCATGCTAGGGAGTTCGGTCGAGATGGGTTTTTTATCAAAATATATAATTCCTGCAATTCCTGACATTGGTTTTTTAGATTTATAAAACAGTCCGAAAAAAGTCTTTTTATTGAACCATTCAATCATTCACAATTTTGTATTGGTACTTATAAAGTGTCAATATGGCAGTTTTTGAGGGATTGGCAAAGTAATTGATTAGTTTTGTGGAAAAATTAAATGAAAAATTTTTTCCGAAAAATATATAATAACACGATGAACGTAGAAGAAAAAGCAACTGACGAAGTAGTAAATGACATAATTGACAATGAAACAGCTACCAATGAAGAGCAAGAAACCACTGAAAATGAGGTAGTTGAAATAGAACTAACCGAAACTGAAAAATTGACAGCCGAGGTGGCCGAACTCAAAGACAAATACCTAAGGCTATATGCTGATTTTGAAAACTTCCGCCGCCGTACTGCCAAAGAAAAAATCGAAACCATCTCGTTTGCCAATGGCGAGCTGATGAAAACAATATTGCCAACACTCGACGACTTTGAACGTGGCATGGCCTCAATGGAAACAACAACCGAAATTGAGCCAATCAAAGAAGGTATTTCACTGATTTACAATAAACTATTCAAAACTCTCGAAAGCAAGGGCTTAAAACCAATGATGGCCAAAGGCGAAGTTTTTGATGCCGATTTGCATGAGTCCATCACGCAGTTTGCCGCCCCGACCGACGACCTGAAAGGAAAAGTTATTGACGAAATAGAAAAAGGATATTTATTAAACGAAAAAGTAATCCGCTACGCCAAAGTCGTAGTAGGAAGTTAGTTATAAATGTGAGATGTAAGATGTGAGATGTGGGTTGTGGGTTGTTTTTAAAGCCAGATACCTCAAATCTCACATCTCACATCTTGTAACTCATAAAACATGGCACAAAAAAGAGACTATTATGAAGTATTGGGCGTAAGTAAAGGCTCAACCGATGACGAAATAAAAAAAGCCTATCGCAAGATGGCGATACAGTTTCACCCCGACAAAAACCCCGACAACCCTGCCGCCGAAGAAAAGTTTAAAGAAGCAGCCGAGGCGTATGGAGTATTGAGCGACCCTCAAAAAAAACAACGCTACGACCAAATGGGCCATGCTGGTTTGGGTGGTCAGAGTGGTTTTGGTGGCCAGGGTGGCTTTGATATGAGCGATATATTCTCTCAGTTTGGCGATATTTTTGGCGGTGGCGGTGGCGGCGGCGGCGGTAGTCCGTTTGGCGATATGTTTGGCGGCGGCGGTGGTCGCAGAGTGCGGCGTGGGTCGGACTTACGCATCAAGCTCAAACTCAACCTACAAGAAGTAGCCGAAGGTGTAGAGAAAAAAGTAAAAGTAAAACGGCACGTAATCTGCAATACGTGCAGTGGCAATGGCTCAAAAAACGGTACATCTCTCAAAACCTGTCATACTTGTAACGGCACAGGCCAAATACGCAAGGTAGTCAATACTATGCTCGGCCAGATGGTGTCGGCGGCGACTTGCCCTACTTGCAATGGCGAAGGCAAAATCATTGTCGAACGCTGCGACGTGTGTGCAGGCGAAGGCCGTACATTAACTGACGACGTAATAAGCATAAAAATACCTGGCGGAGTGGCCGAGGGTATGCAGCTATCGATGAGTGGCAAAGGCAACGTGCCACCACGAGGTGGCGTAGCTGGCGACTTGCTGATTGTGATTGAAGAAGAAGAAGACGAAAACCTCAAACGAGACGGCAATAATGTAGTCTTTGACCTGCACCTCAACTTTGTAGATGCCACACTCGGCACGAGCGTAGAAGTACCCACCATAGACGGCAAAGCACGGGTAGCCATAGAAGCAGGCACACAAGGCGGCAAAATATTGCGCCTCAAAGGCAAGGGCATCAAAGAAGTAAATGGCTATGGCCGTGGCGACCAGTTGGTACATATTAACATTTGGACACCCAAACAACTTAGCCCCGACGAAAAAGCCACACTCGAAAAACTACGAACTTCGCCCAACTTCCAGCCAAAGCCCAACAAAAACGACAAAGGGTTTTTTGAGAAAATGAAAGACTTTTTTCAGTAATTAAATAGTCTTGGGTATGTAGTACGGTGTCGCGAGTTAAATACAATGCTGTTAATCAGTAAGTTATCAAAATCAACACATTGTATTAGTTTTGAATAAGTAACCAAAAGACCTCTGAAACAAACTTTCGTAGTTTATTTCAGAGGTCTTTTGGTTATACAACCGTTACAGCAATATATTTAACTTACGACTTTTATGGCAGTTCGTAATAATACCCAAATATTATTCCCATTTCGTCTTCGCTTGTGAGGCCAAATTTTACATTTTTGGCAGTTGTGTTGTTGTATGTTATTTCAGAAGTCAGTCCTTGGCCTTTTTCGAGAATGAGCGGCGTGTCGAAGTTCTTTATCGTTGGGTGTTCCCAGTCGGCACTCTCAAAGACTACTTCACCATCTCTGGCTCCGCCTTTGATTTTTATCAAAAACTTTTCACCTAATTTATGATAATGCGAGGTGAGCATAATAACGGCAGTTTTGGCCGCAAAAGTAAACGTTTTTGAAACAGTCGTGCGTTTGTTGGCCGTAATGTCCAGCGTTGTATTGGCCAAATCCAATGCCCTCACTACATTTACAACCTTAGACTTTGGTATAGTATAAAGATTGGCGTAGGCTTCGCCCTGAATCGGCTTGGCAGTTTTGTTTACATAATGTGAGTTCAAGTCAAACGAGCTACCTGCTGGCAGCAGCAACGCCGTACCTTCTGGAAAAGTGTATTCGTGGTTGGGAGTTTGTGCGCCTACCCAAAAAACATGATTGGACATACTCAATACCGTCAACAGATTATTAGTACCGTCAGTGTTTCTGATGTCTCTATCGACATTAAACGGTGGCATATACGATGACTTCAAATCACGATAAGAATACAAAATAAAGTGATGGCTACTCTGCCGCATCTTGATATGCACTCGATTGACGTATAAGTCTTCGGTATTGCCTACTTGTTTTCTGTTAAAAAACTCTCTCTCAAAATTGGGGGCAACTTCAAAGGTATTGAGCATCATCTGTACGCCTTCGCCTGCTTTGGGTGGGGTCAGTGCTACGAAGTTTTCAATATAGCTGGGTGTTTTGTCGTCCAATAATGTCGAATCTACCACTATACCCGCTCGGGGTGCGCCTGCCTCTATCCAACGTCTCACAAACTCAATTTGGCCAATCGATAGTGCAGAACGACCCAACGGCATCGGTGAGCCATATCCTTTGCCGCTGTGGTGTACTGAGGCGTTGAAGTTTAGTTTATGAAACAACAAACTCGAAAGCGAATAACTGGGCAACACTCGTTTGAGTTTGTCGTCTATTGCGTTTTGGTTTAGAGGGTCTTTGTTTATCAAATATTCATACGATTTGCCAGCCGTTAGCACCAATCCGTGCTGTCTAAAACTCGCATCTTGCTCAGAAGCATGGCAACCAGCCGAAGCACAAGACGGTGTAAATATTCGGCTTTGAAGTTGGTCAAAACTACTTCTCACTATCGGCGTGGGCGTAGTGCTGTCGGGTTGTTTGGTTGTGCAGGCATCAACGGCCAGTAACAAAACTACCGAAAGCGTAGCACCAATTAGTAACTGATTGATTTTCATAGTAATATCGTTTGGAATATTCTTTTTTTTATTAGACAAATAAAAACACTAAAAAGTTTAAAATCACTTGTTGTTTAGAACTTACTTTTATGGGCAATTAAGCCTCTATCTCAATTTTATCAATCTCGGTCATCAATCTGTGTGTTTGGGTCAAGGCCACAATTATTTTTTGATAGTGCAGTATGTCTTCAAATTCAAGTATATGTTCTCTACGGTCTTTGAGCCATTTTTGGGCGGGTTGGTAGCCTCCAATATAAAAAGTCCAGGCCACTTCGGGTACATTGTCAAAATATTGGGTGTCGTTGATGTAAACTCTGCCTTTGTCATGATGAGGTACGACGGGGCCGCCCGCGCGGGCATCGACAGCGATTTCAGATTCCTCATACTTCGGAATGACAAAATCTTTCAAAATTACAAAGCATAGTTTCCCTACTACGTTGTCGCCGTCTATTGGATATTGCGTAATGTATTTTTCTACCGTTGGGCTTTCTAATAAATGTAGTTGGCGTAGTTGGCTGCCAAGACTTGACAACTTTTGAAAAGTTGTCAAGTCTATTGGATA
>JAYVJH010000294.1:0-4686 GCA_043769455.1 Runella sp.
ACTGACCGTACCACCACAACCCGAAGCCGAAAGTGTACTACTCTGCCCCGAACTGATAGTAGTAGGATTGGCCGAAATGCTCGGTGCGGCAGGAGGTGTGCAACCGCCCGAGCCGCCTGTGCAGTTTACGGTCTGAGGCGTATTGCCCAAGTCAGACGTTGCTCCACAGATACGAGCCGTAACGTTACGGTTTGTACCATTACGCCAACTGGCATTGGCAGGTACAGTATATGTCCAGCCGTGAGGTGCGGCGGCAGGATTACCAAAGGCTTGTGCTAAATCTTGGCGGTTTTGGTTGGCTTGCACTGTGCCGACATTGATACCATCTACAAAAATATTGACATCAACCGTACGCCCGTAGTTACTATGGTCCAAAGCCCAGCCAGCAAAGACATTGCAGTTGGCTATGTCCAAAAAGCCACCGAAATTGCCCGATGTACAGCCGCCACCAGCGTTATTTACTGTTATGGTGGCCGTATTGCTGTTACTGCTTGTGCAACCATTGATAGTACAGGTAGCTGTATAAGAAGTAGTTATAGTGGGAGTGGCAGAAATGGAACTGCCCGATTGTCCATTCGACCAGTTTACAGTTCCTGAGCAACCAGTAGCAGAAAGTGTAGAGTTTGAGCCAGAGTTAATTGTAGTAGGATTGGCCGATATATTGGGCGCAGCAGGGGTTGTGCAGCCGCCAGAAATAGTTGGATATAATCTACAAGTTGGTATGTTTTGGATTTCTTGTCCTCTAAAACGCCAATAGAGCTGGGCTTCTGCGCCACCTCCATTTTCGTAATATTCTACTCTTATCGCATACTTTTGGCCTGCTGTTAGAGCTATTGTACCCTCTCGCCAACTAGGCCCTTGGTCTTGCCAGTTGTCTATCAATAATTGATTGTTTACCCAAACTCTTGTACCATCATCGTTGTTTGTTAAAAAAGTAATATTCCCAGTTGATGGGGCTTCTACCTGCCCCTCCCACCGAATAGAAAAATTATCGTTGCCAACACCGTTACTTGGGCCACCTCCGCCCCACGAAAATCCTATTAACGCATCTACACGAGTAAATGTGGGAGAGCCACTCAAAAAACGGTTATTGTAGTAGCTACCCAACAAACCCCCATAAGCGCAGCCGCATTGGCTCAAACCACCTACTCCAGCCGCTGCCCAAGCATTGGTAACGGCTATTTCTTCTGCGCCACAGTTACCGTACAAACTTCTTGCAGCATATAAAGTAGCATTACGCATATCAATAAAATTAGACGAACTGCTAAGATAAAAACGAGACGCATAAAAAACAATACGAACGGCTTTATCAAACCCAATATTTGAAACTGGAACATTGGAATTGATAGACTGGCCTGTGGAAAGACTATGAAACCAACGATTCAAAATACCACTATTAAAATGTACACCGCCAATGTCAAAATTTAGATTATTAGGGTCTCTCCATCTTGGCCCACCTACTATTTCGGCTGCGCCATTTGGCGTAATGCGTGTAGAAATCGCTGGGTTTTCCATGCTTCTAAACATTTCGCCAGTGTCTTCACCTAATTGCCAGTTGAAATTTGAAACCACGCTACGCTCAAAGGCAGTCCCTAAAATATCAGCGATGCCTTCGTCTAAAGCACCAGATTCGCCCACATACTGAAGGCCTGCATTATAGTCATCTACTGTATGTGCGTATTCATGCCCCAAAATATCGGCAACTACCAAGCTTGAACCACTAATAGCAAACCGTCCAAAAACAATTTGGTCACCACCACCAAAAGCATTCTCAAATGGCCAGCCAGTCAAAACCCTTGGGTAGAGCCCTTGACCGTTGATACCACTGTAGCCGTTGGGGTTGTTGTAGCTAAACGCAAAAACTGAGGAGTTCATGTATTGGTACATTCGTTGCGTGAGGTAATGTGCCATCTGAGCATCTCGACTCCCGCCGTTGTTGGCCCAGTCTTGATCATTGTTTCCGTTGTCGTTGGTTACATCGGGGTAGTTGGCCCAAAGAGGGTCGAGGTCATTATTGGTTATTATCCTTGTATTGAGCGCATTATTAAATGCACTCAGCCTGTTGCGGTTGGCATTGGCGGGGTCTTGCTCGGTTTCAAAAGGCAAACTGCCCTGTCCGTTGGAGTAGCGGCCTATGTTTGACACAAAAGTAGAGGCCATCACAGGCTGCACTACTGCTTTTGCTTTGGTTGTTATAGTTGGTTGTCCTGATACTGGTGAAGAATGTCGTCCAAAACAATTGTGTATCAGCGGTATTTTTTTTACAACTTCGCCCGTAGCAGCATCTACATAAACCTTGAAAGCGTTGAGCATTTCGTTGCCATATATATCAAAAGTATAGCAAAGGCGAAAGTTGCTTTTGACGACTTCGCTGCCAATTTGAGCTAAAAGCAGCATACCATCGGGCTTCTTACGGCCTAATCTTTTGAGGTCGTCCAACGTTACTTTCATATTGACCAATGCCAAGTCTAATGCTTTGGGTTCGGGCATGGGTTTGGACACATCATTTGCTAAACCTTCGGGAATACGTCCGTGGGCAAGGGTCAAAACACCGTCAGACGAGGAATGTAAGGAGTATTGCGCTCCCTCGACAAGTATATTTTTGAAGTAAAGTTGAAACCGCTGGTGTTTGGCTTGTTTGTGGTCGGTATCGTCTTTGACGATTTTGAAATTGTACTCTTTGTCAAGCCCCAGACTCGTGGCGTAGTCTTTGAAGAAGTTATTGGCGTTGACTTTGGCTTCACGCTTGAGTTCTATCCAGCCGTTATCGGTGGTTTTTTCGGTGAGTTTTTTAAACTCTTTATCGTCTTGGCGCAGGTATTTGGGTTGGTACTTTGGCTCTGCTTGTGCCAATAGTCGCCCCCCCCCCATAGACTATAAAAACTATAATTGAAATTAGTACTTTTTTCATGATTGATAACCGTTTTAGTTGATATATTCAATTTTTTTTAATCTGATAAAATAGATATTACGCGCAACAATTGTTGGAAACAAATTACAATCATAAATATCCCCCCATATTCGGCATTTGTAGGGCTGAGGGGTGTTTTTGCTAAAGTCATGCGTGGGTATTAGCTTATCCACAAAAGGTTTGCCTAATTCTGGGCAGAACCGAGCGATTTCCTGTACGTCTTGATATTGGTTTCGTAAACCTTCTATTACAAATGTACCTGAACCTAAATCAATATCTGCTCGTGCATTTTCAAAAGTCTTTATATAAATAAATTGTTTATCGGGGAAACCACAGAAATCGGCAATGGTGGGTTCTGGTTCTTCTTTCTTACAACTCACACTCATACAAAGCAATCCTGCTACATAGAGCCATTTTTTTAGTTTTTGTTTCATATTTTTTAAAAATTTAAAAGTTCATTTCTCAAACCTCAACCAAGAGGTTTGTACTATTTTGTTTATCCATAGTATGCTGTTTAAAAAAGGTGAGTAAAATAAAACCAGTAAATAGCAGTGAATCAATGATTTATAAAAAATCAAAGCAAAGCAAAAGGCGGTAAAGGGCTAAGAGAATTAGCGATGGGTGGGAGTGGTGGGTGTTTTTGTAATCATAAGTTTGCTGTTTAAATGAGAACTAAAAAACGGGTATTTGTAAATATGGCAAAAATGTAGAGTATTAGTTTTGTATTTCCAAAGGTTTGTAAAAATATTTTTTTAATACTTTTTGTCATTCCGAAGTATGAGGAATCTAAAAGGCTGGTTCGTACAGTGTCCTGTGAAGACACAGGCCACGGAACGAAAATTATTTTTTTAATACTTTTTGTCATTCCAAAGTATGAGGAATCTAAAAGGCTGGTTCGTACAGTGTCCTGTGAAGACACAGGCCACTGTACGGGTTGGTATTTGTTTTGTGCCAATAGTCCCCCCCCCAATAGACTATAAAGATTGTAGTTAAAATTAGTAAGTTCTTTTTCATGATTTTAGTACGGCTCGCCGCCGCGATTTTAATTTTGGTATTCTATTTTAGTGATTTTAAAATATAGGACACTACCTTTTATATAAGTAGGACAACTGTCACAATTATAGACAGTTCCCCAAACACGATATTTGAAAGGTTGAGGTTTGCCTTCTATGTATGTTACTTTTAATTTGTCTTGATAAGTGTCTAATTGCTGATAACAAAATGAAGTAGCATACCTAACATTTTGATATACGATAACCATTCCATTACCCCATGAATCTGCATCTGCATTTTCTATATTTTTATGGAAAGTCATTTTTTGTTCTGGTGCGCCGCAGTCAAGGCATTGGCAGGGTTCTTCTTTCTTACAACTCATACACAGTAACAAAGCCCCCTTAATCCCCCAGAGGGAGAATACATAGAGGTATTTTTTTAGTTTTTGTTTCATATTTATAAAATTTAAAGTTCATTTCTCAAACCTCAACCAAGAGGTTTGTACTGTTTTGTTTATCCATAAGCATATCATTTAAAAAGGGTGAGCAAAAAAACGCAAGCAACAGTAAACCAATGATTTGTAAAAAATCAAAGTAGAGCAATAGGCGGTAAAGGGCTAAGAGAATTAGCGGTGGGTGGGAGTGGTGTGTGTTTTTGTAATCATAAGTTTGCTGGTTAAATGAAAACTTAGATTCAAGTAATAAATGCAACTAACGAGGTTATCACAGAACATTTAGTTGAAAGACAAAGAAGAAGCGAACTTCCTCCTTGTCTTTACTAAG
>JAYVJH010000295.1:0-1659 GCA_043769455.1 Runella sp.
TGCTTGAAGTTGCAATATCAATTCTTTATCTGTCAATGGACAATTTTAAACCTTTTTATTCAATTTAACTAATTTTACTCAGAACCTGAGTAGTAACGATAAATTTTAAAATAAAACTAAGAAAATTTTTTTTTGCAACAAAGTGCCATACCTAAATATACTAACCAGTCTAACATTTATGGCCTGAGTATGTTATATTTGTAGAGTCAATATCAAAAGCCCACATTATGAAACTACAAGACGAACTCCGCCTGAGCGCAGGGTTGCTCGACACTCGGCGGCATTTTTTAAAACAGTGTACGTCTGGTATTGGGGCAATGGCCATGGGAACACTCTTTGGAGGCTGCAATACCAATAAAATCGTTGGCACACCGCCCATAGTAGCCGACCTGTCGGGTATTAAGGCCGCACAGTTTGCGGCCAAAGCCAAAACAGTTATTTTTATACATTTGGCAGGCTCACCGTCGCAGTTGGAACTGTATGATTATAAACCAGAACTGACCAAAATGGACGGAAAACCATGCCCTGATTCGTTTTTGGAGGGCAAAAAATTCGCTTTCATCAGAGGAGTGCCTAATATGCTGGGGTCGGTTGGTAAATTTAAGCAACACGGCCAGTCTGGGGCGTGGCTGTCAGACTATTTTAGTTATCTGCCCCAAGTAGCCGACGAAATTACGTTTCTCAAAGCGATGTACACCGATCAGTTCAATCATGCGCCCGCACAGTTGTTTATGCAAACAGGTAGCGCACGGCTCGGCAAACCCTCGATGGGGTCGTGGGTAACGTATGGCCTTGGCACAGACAACGCCAACTTGCCGGGCTTTATGGTGCTGGTGTCGGGCGGCAATAACCCCGATGCAGGAAAGTCTATTTGGGGGTCGGGTTTTTTGCCTTCTATCTATCAGGGAGTTCAGTGTAGGTCTGAGGGTGAGCCTGTTTTGTTTTTGAACGACCCCAACGGACTTGATAGAAACTTACGCAAAAAAGCAATAGAGGCGCTGTCGGAAGTGAACAAACAACAATACGAAACCTTTAAAGACCCCGAAACACTGGCTCGCATTGCTCAATACGAAATGGCCTTTAAGATGCAAGTATCTGTACCCGAAGTGATGGACATTAGCAAAGAGCCAGCGTATATTCATGAATTGTACGGTACAAAGCCTGGCCAGCCATCGTTTGCCAACAACTGCTTGCTTGCCAGAAAGTTAGTAGAAAAAGGCGTACGTTTTGTACAACTATATGACTGGGGCTGGGACACACACGGCAACGTAAAAGAAGGCTCGCTCGAACATGGCCTCCGTGATAAAGTAAAAGAGATAGACCAACCCATAACAGCCCTGCTACTCGACCTAAAACAACGAGGACTACTCGACGAAACACTGGTAGTGTGCGGTACAGAATTTGGCCGAACGCCCATGCAAGAAAACCGAAATGGCAAAACGATGCCTTTCAAAGGCCGAGACCACCATACTGACGCTTTTACGTGCTGGCTTGCTGGTGGTGGCATCAAGCGTGGGTTTAGCATGGGCCAAAGCGACGAATTTGGCTACACGGGCATCAGCGACCGCACCCACGTACACGATCTACAAGCAACGATATTGAACCAATTGGGCTTTAATCACGAAAAACTGACTTACGAATTTCAAGGCCGCCCGTTTA
>JAYVJH010000296.1:0-3062 GCA_043769455.1 Runella sp.
AATGATATGGATTGCCGAAGGCAAACCGCTCGCAATTAGGCAAGAAGACCTAAAAATCAACGGCCACGCCATGGAAGTACGAGTATATGCCGAAGACCCCGCCAATAATTTTTTGCCAGACGTAGGCACACTACATACTTATGTGCGGCCACAGGGCAACGGTGTAAGGGTCGATGATGGCTTTGAGCAAGGCATGGCCATTCCGATTTATTACGACCCTATGATAGCCAAACTCATCACCCATGCTGACACTCGGCAAGATGCGATTGATAAAATGGTACGAGCCATTGACGAATATACCATCAGTGGCGTACAAACAACTTTACCGTTTTGTAAGTTTGTGATGCAACACGAGGCGTTTTCGTCAGGCAATTTTGATACTCATTTTGTGAAGCACTATTTTACACCCGAAGTATTAAAGACCGACAGCTCGCCCGAAGAAATTAATATCGTAGCGGCATTGGTAAGCCATATATTTGACCAGAAAACCAGTAGTAATATCCCAGCGGCTACCGTTCAGAAACAAAAAAGTAATTGGAAGACGAATCGAATGGGGGTGCATTGAAATGAGTAAGAAAACCAAGATTATTGATACATTTATTTTGTGACCACGGAGGCAATAGCTGAACTTTTATTGGCCAAGTAGTTTGCAAATGCCCGCCTTATTTTTCTGCGCCGATATGTTATAAAAAGGTAGCCATCGTTGCTGTTTGTAACTATTAGCAGTCTGTTTGGAATAAAGAATAAATAAGCCCGATTTCTTATTCTTTTAATTTCTGAAAAAGAAATAGCCATCGGCTTTATTTGATTACCTACACATGGAACTATGCCCACAAATTTCTTGTCAGCAACAGTACAAGGTCTGGGGTCAAAAAAAAGGCTATCGTTCGCTATTTTGATATGTCCAGGATGAACAAATTCTCCTAAAAATGGGAGAGGAGACAGCTTAAATATAATACCAGCAAGATAACTACTTTCTACTTTTTGAGAAAAAGTAGAAAGGGAGCAGATAAAAAATAATGAAGAGACGATGAGCGTTTTCATGATAAAAATGTTTAGAGTAAGCTGATTTGAATAATACCATTTTTTTTGGAAGAGAGCCAAGAGTCTGACAGCAATTCTTGGCTCTCTTCTATCTGGTGGTCGAAACCCGATTTGGGCTTACATGTACTTAGAAAGTAAATGTATTGCTTAGTCTCAACATGGCCCGAACCAAAAACCAAGTATATTAGTTGCCGATGTAATTTGCCCATAATCAAAAAGTAAAAAACAAAAATTGGACGATGCCATTACTGTTCCTATGATACCACCTACTCCTGCTCCAATAGTAATTGCGGCAGTAGCAGCGGCAAATGTAACAGCTGCTCCAGTAGCTGCCATTATTGCTACCGATGTAACTACCAAAGCAGCCACTGCTACAACTACTGCCACGACTACCACAGTTGCTACGGCATTAAATACTGCACAAATCCAGCAATTAGTTTTTCTACCAGCTTGCGCCTTTTCCGCACTTTTCTTTATGTCGTTATAGTTTTTTGTCAGCGTTTGTGTAATTGTGGCAAATGTTAGTTTTTCAGTAGCATTGAGTTCTGAATCTTTATTAGAGTTTTTTTCGAGTTGTTCCAATTCGTTCAATATTGCTTTATCGGCATCATAGCTTTCGTCAGAGATTTTCGACTTTATTTTTTCCATTCCTTTACTAAACGATAAAAGATGTTTTCGAGTATGTTTTGATACGTCTTTTGAGTTAATAATTTTACTTACCTCCTCAATATTCAGTACTTTCTCGTTAGATACTCGCCCATTTTTGGTAGGTGAGGTAAAAAGTCTGTCCATAATTCCATTTTTTGTAATCAACTCATACGTTTGTCGAGTATCGGGGTCATTTATCATTGACACACCTTGATTAAAGGTGCCAATTGCTTCTGGCTTTATTTTGTAATCGTACATAGAAAATGTTTGTTGGTAAGCGTCTTCTATGTTTGCGGGTGGAGAGCTAAACACAAGTGCGTTTTCGTTTGTGGCTACTCCAACATCTTTTTTATCACAACTTAACATCAAAAGAAAAGATACCATCAATATCAAATGTAACGATTTGATGTTTAGTGAATTACTACGTCTTGAAGGTATTATATTAGTTTTCATTTTTATAAAATTTAATAGTTTTCCCTCACCTGTCTATCGCCTTGGGTCGGTTGTTCAGCGTACTTTTTTTTAAGGAAAAGAATAAAACCTTTTAATCGTGGCCAACGACACTTTGCAAAGTTGAGTTTTATTCTACTTCTTTGTAGTCTAAAAAACCATATAAACCATATACCTAAACCATATATTTTGTAAACCTATGATGACTATTGGCGAAAAACCACGAGGAATCAGAGACCTTAAAAAGCTCTCACAAGAAAATATGGCCGCAATGCTGGGGCTTTCGGTGCTGGCTTATGGCGAAATCGAACGAGGAAATGACATAAAATTGTCGAGACTAAACCAAATTGCCGACAAATTGGGTACAAGTGCGGCCAAGATATTGGGGTTTGAGGAGAGTGTTTCTAATTTTTTTGACCAGTGTAGTGGAGCAATAGGCTTGAATAACGGCCAACAAAATAATAACTATGACCAACGAGAAATGCAGTACAAATTAGAAAAGGCACAGTTAGAACTCAAAAATTGTCGATTAGAAAACGACAATCTGCGACTAAAATTAGAAAAAGTTGAGGTGGAACTCAAACTGTTAAAGGATAAATATGAGTAGTGTCATATCTAAGCACAAATTTTTATGGTTCAACTATAATTGATACGAAAATTGTCTGACTATGCGTCCCAGTGAGGACACAGATAAAGGTGATTTTCGTTGCCTGTGTCCTCACTGGCAATCCTCGTCCCCTATAAATCGATGAAAAACCATCTTTGTCTAATCACAACAAATAAATAACTTTTGTTTGTTGTGTCAGAAATTACACCAATAACCTTCAGCGAACTCAGCCCCTCTGCGAGATGAAACTACCATTATTAGATATTTACCAACAAAAAAACATACTCCAAGTTTTTATTGGTATCAATTTGGC
>JAYVJH010000297.1:0-6409 GCA_043769455.1 Runella sp.
GGATTGAAGTCAAAAGCCCGAAAGTAACGCAACCGATTTGCTAAGTCTTCTGAACTATTGCTGGCTTATGTTGCCAAAAATGGAACAGACAAGCCAGAACGAGACCTCCAAACAATGTCCTTGCCATAAACAGTATCCAAAATCTTTGGATTGGTTTTGAGCAATGCTCCCAAGTAGCTATCCCATTGGTTTTCTGCACCTATACCCAATGCCTCAATATACCAACGATCTTTGCCATCGTGTTGAGTAGCCAGTGCTACCCAAGCGGCTGGCGCGTCTTTCGATTTGTTTTTTCTGAGCGAAATGGCGCACTCACGGCGTACTTGTGGGTCGGTATCATAAACGCCCGCTTTGGGTTTTTTGATTAGTAGAGCGATGTTATTTTTGTCAATCTGTCGCAATGCCCTCACTGCCGTTACTCTAATATTTGGGTCGGTATCTGTGAGTGCTTTTGCGATATATACCAAACCGTTTTTGAGCCTACTAAGCAGCCACAACGCACGGGCTTTGGTGGTAGGTGTTGTAGTTTTGTTGTACAAGTCTGATAGTTCTTTTTCTGCGCTACTGCCCATACTTTCCAATTTTTCGTAGGCCAATGTTCTTGCCGAAATATTGGGATTTTGTAGGGCAACTATCGCACCATTGGCGGTACTGAAATCGAAATTTATTTTTTTATAGCCATACTTGGGTGGTTTTAAGTGAAAGATTCGTCCCAAAAACAAATCACCATTATTATTGCCACCCACAACAGGCCCATACCAGTCGGCAAACATCACAGAGCCATCGGGTGCAGTACAGACATCAGACGGCCTAAACCATTGATTGCGGCTACCATCAATAAAAGTGGTCGATTGTGCTTTGAAGCCAGCACCGTCAGGTTGTTTTTCATGAAGCCTCAATAAGTTCCAAGCATCGCAGTGAATAAGTTGATTGTGGTATTTTGGTGGCAACAAACTTCCTTCATAAACAAGCATACCAGACGGCGACCCACCACCCGTAACGAGTAGATTTGGTACTACACCTGGGTCGTTTTGATGCCAATGCCGTTCAGGAATGGTCTTTTCTACGTTTGTTCTGTTTATTTCCCAACTTTCGCCAGTCATTTCGTCGGTGTAGCCCAAGTTACCGTTTTCCATCACAAAATTTACTCTACAACTCTGATTACCATCGCTGTCGTTGTCGCTTTGCCACATTGTACCATAACTATCAACTGCCACTTCATAGCTATTGCGACAGTTGTGTGCCATTACTTCTATGTTCTTAAAACTATGGTCGCACCTAAACACAACCCCTTGCTTATACTTGTTTTCATTGACAGGGTCGCCGTCTTGGTCGAGTACAGGCTTGCCTTTACTGTCGAGTAGCTGGCTACCGAGATTACCGAAATTAAAATAAAACTTACCGTCAGGGCCAGCCACAAAGGTATGAATACCATGGTCGTTTTGCTCGCCGCCTATGCCACTAAAAATAATTTCTTTTTTGTCTGCTCGGTCATCATTATTAGTGTCTGTAAACAACCAAACATAAGGGCTTTGCGAGACAATAGCACGGTTGCCCAACACAAAAATACCGAGCGGTGAGGCTATTTCTGGCCCTTCATAAAAAACCTTGGCAGTGTCAGACTTGCCGTCGCCTGTGGTGTCTTCCAATATCACAATTCTATCGCCTTCGTCTCGGCTTGGGTTGCCGTTGTGCGGGTTGCGATAGTTGTACGACTCACACACCCAGACACGCCCACGGTGGTCGATGTCAATATCGGTTGGGTTTGTAAAGTCTGGCTCACCTGCAAAAAGGCCAACTTCCAGACCAGCTTCTACATTTAGGCCGGCTACTGCGTTCGAGAGTTTATCTTTTTCTGTTTGAGTGTAATGTGCAAATGTGCTGTCTGCTGCTTCTTCGGCTTTTTCTTTTTCGGTCTTGCACGAAGTGCTGGCCAGAGCTATTGCTGCGGCTAAAATACCAGTAAGTATCGTGTTTTTTTTCATTGGGTATAATTTAATCCTCGTGATTACAAATTGTGTATGTAAAATGTTTTGCAAAAATAATATTTTAAACTACTAACAACAAAGAAGCGCAAGTTTGAAAACTATTTCAAACTTGCGCTTCCTAAAAAATCTTAACCAGAACGGTGCCTACGCAACAGTCTCGTTTTTCATGTTTTGTACTTCCGAGCGAATCTCCTGTGAGAGAGTTTTGAGGTCTTGCATACCTTTTCTTACACGAGTTCCTGCTGCTTGGTTGTTTTTGTTGTAGAACTTATCGAAGTCATCTTCGAGATTCATCACTAAGTTCTTGATTTCGTCAAATCTTGCCATGAGTTTTAATAATTTAAAGTGGTAAAACGATTAAAATGTGCCTTTATAGCGTTATTTGGCATAAAAGTATAAATTAAGTATCGAAATACAAGAAAAAAAGAAAAAAAAACCTGTTATGGCCATATTTTTTGTTTGTTAAAATTATAACTATCTACTAATAAGATACTTACACAAAAATATATTTCAATTTCAAAATTTAATGAAAATAATATTGAGTTTTGAACACATAAAATCACATATTTGGTACTTCATTTAAACCATGCCCTATGAAAACCTTTTCTTTATTTACTATTTTATTTCTTTTTACGACAGTATTATTTGCACAAACTCCCAAACCCGAACCACCAAAAACAGATACCAAAGCGGTTGCCCCAACAACACCCCCAGCCGACAAACCAACACTTCCCAAACCTGGCCCCAAGCCCTATAAGGAAGTGATTACGGCCAAAGCCCAGACTTCAAAAGGGCTTTTTACGGTTCATAAGATTGAAGACAAATATTATTTTGAAATCGCTGATTCACTCATGGGTCGTGAGTTTATGGCCGTAACTCGTGTTGCCAAAGCACCCACAGGCGCAGGTTATGGTGGTGAGTTGGCCAATCAGGAAGTATTGCGTTGGGAAAAAGGGCCAGACAATAAGATTTTTTTGAGAGTTGTAACTCACATCAACGTTAGTGCAGATACCGCTCAGGCGATTTATCAGGCTGTCAAAAACTCAAACGTTGAGCCAATCACTGCCGCTTTTGATGTCAAGGCAAGCCGAAAAGATACCTCAACGGTGATAGATGTTACAGACTTTTTTAAGGGCGACAATCAAGTTGTGTCATTGCCACCAAGTACCAAAACCTCGTATCGGCTTTCGATGTTGGCTTCCGACAGGTCGTATATTCAAAAAATGAGTAGCTACCCTATCAATACCGAGGTCAGAGTTGTCAAAACGTTTTCTGCGAGTGCTGCCAGTCCCAGTTTTGGTGCGCCAAGCCCGTTTCCGAGTACCAATCTACCTGCTGCCGCTGTGGCTGGGGCTGTAACGCTCGAGATGAACACCTCGCTGCTGCTAATGCCCAAAACACCAATGGCCAAACGGATATTCGACTCACGAGTGGGTTATTTTGCCAATCGCTACACTGTTTATGACGAAAATTTGGCCAAAGTTGAGCGAGAAACGTTTGCCGTGCGCTGGCGCATGGAGGCCAAAGACTCGACAGATATGGCTCGTCAGAAAAAAGGTGAGTTGATTGAACCAAAAAAGCCAATCGTTTATTACATTGACCCAGCCACACCCGTCAAATGGCGCAAATACTTAAAGCAAGGAGTAGAAGACTGGAAAGTAGCTTTTGAGCAAGCTGGCTGGAAAAACGCTATTAGTGCTGCCGATTGGCCCGAAAAAGACAGTACGATGAGCCTCGAAGATGCTCGTTATTCGGCCATTCGCTATTTTGCTTCTGATGTCGAAAACGCCTACGGCCCCAACATTCACGATCCTCGCTCTGGCGAAATATTAGAAAGCCACATTGGTTGGTATCATAACATTGTGAGTTTGTTGTATAAATGGTATATGATTCAGACAGCGGCAGCCGACCCACGTGCCAGAAAGCCTAAATTTGACGATGAACTCATGGGGCAACTCATACGCTTTGTGGCTTCTCACGAAGTAGGTCATACGCTCGGCCTGCGCCACAACTTTGGGTCGAGCCATGCTACGCCAGTAGAAAAACTACGTGATAAAGCACATTTGGCTAAATTTGGCCATACGACGTCTATCATGGACTATGCTCGTTTTAACTATGTAGCACAGCCCGAAGACGGTATCACGGAGTTTTTTCCACACGTAGGAGTGTATGACAAATGGGCGATTGAGTGGGCATATAAGCCTGTGTATGAAGCCAAGAATACCGAAGACGAAAAACAAATATTGAACCGTTGGGTAAAAAGTCACGAAAAAGACCCGATGTACTGGTTTGGCACAGAAACAAATTCTTATGACCCACGTTCGCAAAGTGAAGATATTGGCGACAATGCCATGAAAGCCAGTGAATATGGCATAAAAAACCTAAAAAGAATAGTACCAAATCTATCTGGTTGGGTACGTGAAGAGGCCGAAGATTATGATAAATTAGCTTCTCAATTTTCGGAAGTAACAGGTCAGTTTCGTAGATATATGGGTCATGTAACCAAATATGTAGGTGGTATTTATGAAACACCAAAAACCTTTGACCAAGATGGAGCAGTATATGAGCCTACGCCAAAGATGCTACAAAAAGAAGCCGTTGCATTTTTGAATAAACAACTATTTGAAACCCCAACTTGGCTGATAGATACCCAAATACTAAACCGATTGCGACCAGACCAAGGCGTTGAAACCATTAGAAGCATTCAGGACAACACTCTCAATAGTTTATTAGACAATAATCGTTTGGCCAGAATAATAGAAACCAGTAGCCAAACTAAAAATGGCTATGCTATTGATGAGCTTTTTGACGACCTGCGTAATGGTATTTGGGGCGAACTCAAAACCCGCAAACCGATTGACGTGTATCGTAGAAATTTGCAAAAAAACCATACCGAAAAACTGATTGCCATGCTCGGAACGCTATTGCCTTCTATTTCTTTTAGCTTTGATGCACCTGGATTTAGATTTGGGTCTGGGCCAACGACCGATGTTAAAAAGTCTGATATTCAGTCGGTTGTGAGGGCAAATTTATCACAACTGCAAGCTGACATCAAGGGCGTAATTGGTACAACCTCAGACAAAATGACAAAGTACCATTTGCAAGACGTGACAGTCAGAATCCAGCGAGCATTAGACCCAAAATAGTTTTGAGTGATTGAGTGTTGAGTTCTGTAAAACTCGACACTCAACATATATTACAAATCCACCGCATCAAAAATTATGAACAAAACAACAGAGCAAGCAGTCAAAATATATTATTGGACAGGTGCGCTGTTGGTATTGGTAGCTTCGTTTTGTTTTGCAATCAAGGGTGTTTTTATCAAAATTGCGTACCAACATGGTGCTGACACGATTACAATTTTGGCATTGAGAATGATTTTCTCAATGCCATTTTTCGCTTTTGTAGCTATTCGACTGGCTCTAAAAAACGGTGGGCTGAATATTTCGAGACAACAATGGGCTTGGGTTTTGGGGCTAGGCATTACGGGCTATTATGGCGCATCGTTCTTGGACTTTGAGTCGCTCAACTATATTTCGGCGGCTCTGGAACGAATTTTGCTGTTTGTTTATCCAACTTTTGTATTGTTTATCAATGCCATTTTTAGAAAAAAGCCTGTTACCAAATTGCAATGGTTTGCGCTGATGCTAACCTACTCGGGTATCTGTTTGGCATTTATAGAAAATATAGATTCGGCACAGCAAAAAAACATCATGCTGGGTACGTTCTGGGTTATATCGAGCGGCTTGGTTTATGCTATTTATTTGGTTGGCAACGACAAGATTATTCCGCAGATTGGTGCAGAAAAATTTACGGCTCTCGCTATGCTCGCTGCCACACTACCAACGGTACTGCACTGCTTTGCGTTGAACCAGTTAAAAATCTGGCACCACGACAAAGAAGTGTATCAGATTGGATTTTTGTTGGCTACAGTTGCCACAGTATTTCCAACATTTGTAATTTCAGAAGGAATCAAGCGCATTGGTTCGAGCAATGTTTCCATAGTTGCCAGCATCGGCCCTGTCTTTACTATTATTTTAGCGACTACAATTTTAGACGAAGTCATTACGCCTATTCAGATATTTGGCACGGCGTTGGTGCTACTGGGAGTGTTTTTGATTGGTTGGAAAGGGAAGCGGTGAAATAGAGCATCTTATTTGCCAAAAAATATAAACTGAGTCCAACCGAATCATAACCAAATATAACTTCATTTGTGTTAATGTTAATTCACTCGTCAACTCACCCCCTTTAAGTGCCTTCAACAGCTCGAAATTATTACTAATTTACCCCAACATTGCTTCTAAAAGTTTAGATTGTCTCATTGCTGAAATATCTAATTTTAGCATAGATTTTTGAGCAGCATGGTAAGATGTAATATGGTCATATTGGCGTTGTAGATTTAGCCAAAATTCAGCAGATAT
>JAYVJH010000298.1:0-1523 GCA_043769455.1 Runella sp.
GAGATGGTAGCTACGAGGATTTTTAACGAAAAAAAAGGAAAACCTACGCCTATTGTTTACGGTTGTGTTACGAATGCTTTTGAATGGTCGTTTTTGAAATTAGAAAATGATACTCTCTGGATTGACAGCCAACGCTACTATTTAGACTCAAGCAATTTACCTTATATTTTGGCCATTTTGCAGCAAATTGTAGAACTGTTTGTAGAAGCTAAAATCTAAAAAAGTCCTTATTTACTCTCTTTAATCAACTCTCCAACTGCACGGTCAGCACTTTCCATTGCACCATGAACTGTGCCACTATGGCCGCCATAATGAGTGGCTTCGCCAGCAAAATAGACTTTGCGCTGCACAGGCTGCGACAAGTCTTGACGAAACAGCAAGCCACCGCCCACAATCGGGTACGAGTATGCCCCTCTGATGTAGGGTTCTTTTGTCCAGTCGGTAACAACTGCATTTTTTAGCAGTCCAGACGCTACACCTCGCCCATACATGGCATCAAGTTCGGCCATAACGGTACTGACGACATTTGCACCTCTGGCTGCCAAAGTATCTGCCTTTGAGCCAGTTACGAATCCTGTTAGTACAAAATTTTGGGTACTGCGACCATTGGACGAAACCAAAAACTCAGGTACTGTACCTGTACCGTAGATACTATTGGTGTTGGCCGCCCAAAATGCTTTCGAGAAATTCATGGCTATTTTCAAGCCCGAAGCCATACCGATTTTGGTCATAGCCGTGGTTTTGGCAATAGGCAAGGCTGGCGAAAACGCAATGCCGTTGGTCTGTAAAATAGTGAGCGGTACGGTTACAATGACTTTATCGAAAGGTAGTTTATTGCCTGCTGCATCTTGCAAAAGTATAGTTTGGGCGTTATAGTCGATAGCTACAATGGGTGTGTTGAGCTTGACATTTGGGACTACTTCTTTGAATTTGTCTTGCATTATACTCAAAAAAGTTTTGCCGCCAATCGTCAATTTATCGTCGCCTGCACTCCGTACTTGGGCTTCTTCGGTTATACCTTTTACGCTCAGTTTGTTGGCTGCCGCACCGTACTTGTTGGCTATTTTGGCATTGACAATAGGCTGCACACGAGCTGGCAGTCTGTTGTTGTCCATAAATTGCTGTAGCGTAATGTCTGTACCAACATAGCTTGTGGCCTGATTGACGAGATTGATGGCACTATTGAAGTCGGCATCGGTTTTCCATAAATCTTCGTTTCTGAACGCAGTACCGATTTGCAAATAATCTACATTTTTTGAGTTGTCAATAAAAGTTGGATTTGCGGCCTTGACGATGTCGTACCATACTGATTTTTTACCATTTATTTCTTCTGCCCCAAGTTCTATGTCGTAGTCTGCAAAACCTTTGAGCGAGCGCACTCGCCCACCGATTACGTCTGATGCTTCAAAGATAGTAAAGGCGACGTTTTTTTGTTTCAATAAAAAACCTGCGTACAAGCCCGCCGCACCTGCACCGATAATGGCCACTTTACCGTCATATTCGGGCTGGTTGTCGGGTGTGGG
>JAYVJH010000299.1:0-8087 GCA_043769455.1 Runella sp.
CGCTTGAACCACTGATAAATCACCAACGACGTTATCACTACCACTACCCAAACCATTGGGTAGCCATATTGCCACTTAAACTCGGGTATATGCTCGAAGTTCATACCATATACACCAACCAAAAATGTAGCAGGCATAAAAAACACTGAAAATATCGTCAGAATCTTCATTACTTCGTTGGTTTTTTGTGCCGAAATAGACAGATAAATACCAAGTAGGTTATTTACATCGTCGTGGGTTTGTTCATAAATCATCGAAATTTTCAAATGTTGGTCTCGCAATTCTTGAATATACGGGTTGGTAGGTTGGTTGGCATATATTTGATTTATTACGTCATACATCAAAATAAAAATTCGTTTGCTGATACTGGTCTGGTGTTTGATAAAATACAACTTTTTTTGAAAGGACGGAATTGCATTCTTCAAAAACACCAATCGCTCGTACTCGTCAATTTCATCGGCCAACATCAGCGCAGGTGCCTCGTAACTATTGAGCGCCTGTCGTAGTATTTTGGTCAGTAGTTGGTCGGAGGTGAGTATGGAGTTTGAAGCGGTATATCGGTGGGCAATTTCTGATAAAAAAGGTTGTTTTTGCCGATGAATGGTTATCAGAAAATCGTGGCTATAAAAAATGGCAATCTTACTTGTCATTTCCTGAATAGTGCTGGGGTGGGCTTTTGTTTTGCAGTCAAATAACCTAATAATCAAAAAATTATAGTTGTCTATGTGTTCAAATTTTGGCAAATGCCCTGCTTCCAGACAATCTTGGACGGTGTAGTGGTGTAGGTGATAGTGCTGTACAATATCATTTAGTTCTGTTTTGGTTGGCTCGCAGAGGTCAATCCATAAGAAGGGCTGAGTGGCAGACTGCTCAACAAAAATATTAGTCATTTGATTCTTAGCTCAATGTTTTTCAAGATTTCCATTTGCTTGGCTTGGCTATCAAACAACATCTTGATTTGTTCTTCCAAAAGCAAATCCATTTTTTGGTGCAATGCCCTGATTTCGAGTTCGGCTTTGAGATTTATTAGATAATCATTTTCGGCTCTAATCCTGTCTTGTTCTTCTTGTCTATTTTGGCTCATCATAATGATTGGTGCCTGCAAGGCCGCAATACACGACAAAATTAGATTCATTAAAATAAACGGATAAGGGTCGAAATTGTCGTTTTTGGGGGCTATCGTATTGAAAGCAATCCAGATAACGAGAATGATAAAAAACGAAATAATGAAAGCCCAACTACCGCCAAATCGTGCTACTTTGTCCGACAACTTTTGTCCACCTGTCAAAACTTCAATCGGTGGGTGAAGTAGGTTTTCGATGATGAGGGTTTCGTCTTCGATGGCTTTTTTGACGATAGCCCGAAGTTTTTTTAGCTGCCTCGATTCAGCAATCAGTAGGTTATCAATGTCTTTGTCCATAGTGAGTATGTATAAAAAAATATCCGTTGCCAACTTTTCTCTGACAACGGATATTCATCGTAAATATAGCTATTTTTTGGCCATTACTTCGTCTATCAAGCCGTATTCTTTGGCTTCGCTGGCTCTAAACCACTTGTCTCGGTCAGAGGCTGTTTCGATTTCTTGGTAAGTGCGGCCAGAGTGCGAGGCTATGATGGAGTAGAGATCTTTTTCTAATTCCAGCATTTCTTTCATCGTTACCTGCATATCTTTGGACGTACCCTGTGAGCCACCCGATGGCTGGTGAATCATCACCCGTGCGTGTGGCAACGCCGACCGTTTGCCTGGCGCACCACCCGTGAGCAATACCGCTCCCATTGAGGCCGCCAAACTCGTGCAGACTGTGCCTACATCGGGCTTGATGAGCTGCATTGTGTCATAAATCCCCAAGCCAGCATATACCGACCCACCCGGGCTGTTGATGTACATGACGATGTCTTTTTTAGAATCGACCGATTCCAAAAACAACATTTGTGCTACCACAATATTAGCAAATTGGTCATCGACGGGTAAGCCAAAAAAGATAATGCGGTCGGCCATAAGGCGAGAAAACACATCTACTTCTCTAAAATTCATGGGGCGTTCTTCGATAATGGAGCGAGTCATGTTTTGAACGCTGTGATTGGCGGCAGCATCAACCGTTAGGCCATTGAGGCCAAGATGCTTTACTGCATATTTACGAAATTCTTGTCCGTAGTTCATGGAAGTTTTTATGATGGATAATAAATGATTAACTAATAGATTTACTTACTTTCTTTAACTCTAAAATAATCTATTTAGTTCTGTTCAAGGGCTTCGAGACCATTACTAAGAGCGGTACGGTTTTTGTCAAGCAGAATAAAATAGGTGAATAATTTGACTATCAATTTCTTGACCAATAAAGTTTTTCAAATATACTAACCAGTCCGAGGATATTTTGAAGCCTTGCTTGAATATTTGGTTAATATTAGTAACTCAAACGTCTGGATTTTGGCTTGTTACTATCTTTTTTTTGAGATGCTACATTTCAGTAAATCTTATTTGGATTTAATTTGGAGCAGGCAACAGATCATCAATAACTAAAAACAAATCTTTACGCTTTTTTTAAGTAGTCGTGAGTATATAGTACGGAGTCGTGAGTTAAATACAATACTGTTAATCAGTAAGTTATCAAAACAAAAGTACCGTATTAGTTTTGAATGAGTACTTATTTTGAACCATTGAGCAAAACCCACCAAACGTCCTTTATTCTACATTGTTCATTAAAGACTTATTTCACAAAAAGTAATTCTCTGTATTTGACCAATGGCCAGTCTTCGTCATCAATCAGTATTTCTAATTTATCTACTTCGTAACGTATTTTTTCAAAATGGTCTTTTACTTTTGTTCCGTACAACATCGCCCTTTCGGCCATGCCTTCGGTATTGTTGGCTTCTTTACGGGCTTCGGTCATTGAGTCCACTTCTATTTTAATAACTCGTACTCGGCTCGAAATTTCTTTAATGATTTCTAAAATTGGCTTAGATTCTTCTATTAAGTCCAAAGAAACCAACGATTTGGCAGTTTCGGCCATTTGATATTGGTATTTGATGGCTGTCGAAACAACATGGTTTGAGGCCAAGTCGCCAATAACCCGAGATTCTATTTGTATTTTTTTTATATAATTTTCGAGTTCAATTTCATAACGTGCCTTTACTTCATGCTCGTTCAAGACCCCTACTTTTTTAAATACATCTATCGACGATTTGCTCATATATTTGGCCAAGGCTAGCGGTGTCGATGTAATATTTGAAAGTCCTCTTTTGGCAGCCTCAGCCACCCAGTCGTCAGAGTAGCCGTTTCCTTCAAAGAGTATATTTTTAGATTCTCGGTAATATTGTTTTAATATTTCGACGATTGCCAATTCTTTTTTCTCGTCTTTTTCCAATCGAGCATCGAGTTCTTTTCTAAATTCTTGCAACTGATTGGCCACTATGGCGTTGAGTACAATCATCGTTGAAGCACTATTGGCACTACTACCTACCGCCCTAAACTCAAATTTATTACCCGTAAATGCAAACGGTGACGTTCGGTTTCGGTCGGTATTGTCTCGCATGAGAGGCGGCATTCTGGTTATTCCAATTTTATAAAACACATTATCCCCTTTTTCGAGCTGAATAGACCCTTTGTTTTCCATTTCGTCCAACAGTTTTATTAACTCAGTTCCCAAAAACACCGACATAATGGCTGGTGGGGCTTCGTTTGCGCCCAATCTATGTTCGTTACCTGCTGAGGCAATGGAGGCACGGAGCAAGTCGGCATGGTCGTGAACGGCTTTGACGACATTCATCAAAAACACCAAAAATCGTAGCGTTTCTTTGGGTTTGCTGCTGGGTGCTAATAGATTTACTTTTGTATCGCTCAACATCGACCAGTTGTTGTGTTTGCCGCTGCCGTTGATGCCCGCAAAAGGTTTTTCGTGAAACAGTATCTTAAAATTATGTTTATCAGCAATTCGATTCATCAAATCCATCAGCAACGCATTGTGGTCAATGGCCAGATTGAGTTCTTCAAACGTGGGCGCACACTCATACTGACCTGGGGCTACTTCGTTGTGTCGAGTCCGAACGGGTATTCCAAGTTTCCAGGCTTCATATTCAAAGTCCACCATAAAGGCATTGACTCTGAGCGGAATAGCCCCAAAATAATGATCGTCAAGCTGTTGTCCACGTGCTGGGCTGTGTCCAAAAACGGTTCGGCCAGCCATCATTAAGTCGGGACGGGCGTAATATAGGGCTTTATCAACCAAAAAATATTCTTGTTCGGGTCCAAGCGTTGCCGTTACTTTGTCCACGTCTCTATCAAAAAACCGCATGACGTGCGTAGCGGCTTTGTCTAAGGCATGAATGGCTCGGAGGAGTGGCGTTTTATAGTCGAGGGCTTCGCCAGTGTAGGCAATAAAAACCGATGGAATACAGAGCGTTTTGCCACCTGCACCGTTATCCATCAAAAAAGCGGGCGAACTGGGGTCCCAGCCAGTGTAGCCACGGGCTTCAAAAGTAGCCCGCAAACCACCACTCGGAAAAGACGAAGCATCGGGCTCTTGCTGAATAAGTGCCGAGCCTTTGAACTTTTCAATGGCTTTGCCATCGGGCGAAATATCAAAAAAAGCATCGTGCTTTTCGGCTGTGCCGCCCGTCAGCGGTTGAAACCAATGCGTGTAGTGGGTTGCGCCTTTGGAGGTTGCCCAGGCTTTCATGGCCGTGGCCACTTCGTCGGCCACTTCACGGTCGAGCGAGCCAGATTTGACAGAGTTTGACACTTTCTGGAAAGCCTCTGGTGAGAGCATGGTTTTCATGACACTATCACTAAAAGTATAAGAACCAAAATAGTCTGATACTTTTTCTTTGGGTGCTTCGACTGTAACTGCCTGACGGGTAAAGGCCATTTCGAGAGCCTTAAAACGCATATTTGCCATAATTGATATTTCTTCTAAATCATTAGCCGATTGGTTGTGAACAATACGGCGATTGGAAAAACAAAAGTATAAAAAAAGCCGAAGTAAACTTTGGCTTTTTTTGAGAATTATGATATGTCTTAAAATATTTTGTTTGTTTCTGTTGCTCCGTTCTGTCGAGTAACGCTTATGGGGCGGCCTCTGGCCGAAAACGTTTTGATATTCGCACAGTTTTGCTTAATGACATCTCTCATCAAACTTACCGTATCTCTACAGCAGGCATGAGTGCCTGTGTACCTTCTATTTTTTGTAATTTTTGAATGGTTTTCAAATAAGGAGCAAATTGACCTAACTCACTACGCACAGCACGCTCCTCGGCTTCGCCTGAGAATTTATTAAAAAACGCTTCAATGACGTTTTTCTTTTCTGGGAAATAACTTACTCGGTAATCGTTCGACTTTAATTTGGCCAATTTTACTGCTGTTTCAATGGCCTTGTCGATACCGCCCAGCTCGTCTATCAGGCCGTTGGCTTTGGCATTTGAGCCAGCCCACACCCGCCCCGAAGCAATGGCTCTTAGCTTTTCGACGGGCATCTTTCGCCCTGCGGCAGCTTTGGCCGTAAAGCTGGCATAAATATTATTGGTACTGTTCTGAATACGCTCTTTTTCAAATTCGGTCATTTCACGAGTTACGGTCGGCCAGTCGGCGTGGGTGTTTGAGTTTACACGGTCGGAGGTGATGCCAAGTTTGTTTTTCAGAAATTCGTCAAACTGAAATAGTACTGTAAAAACGCCAATCGAGCCAGTGATGGTATTGGGTTGAGCCACAATTTTGTCGCAACTCATGGCCATGTAGTACCCTCCCGAAGCAGCCACGTCTGACATTGAAGCTACGACAGGCTTGATTTTTTTGGTCAATTCTACCTCACGCCACATTACATCAGAAGCCAGCGCACTACCACCTGGCGAGTTGATACGAAGCACCACGGCTTTTACTTTTTTGTCATTGCGAGCTTTGCGTAGCTCGGCCGCTATAGTTTCAGAGCCTATATTTTCATCGCCACTTTTACCCGACAATATAGCCCCTTGCCCAACGATGACTATGATTTTATTTTCAGAAGTATTTTCTTTAATTATTTTATCGGCATTGATGTATTTACTGATGCTGACAAAAGCTATTTTTTCACTGTCTTGCAAACTTAGTTCTTTTTTGAGGGCAGTTTCTACTTCGTCATAGTAAGCCACATTTGTAATCATGCCATGGCTAAGGGCATCTTGTGGCGAGTCGATAGTAAGCGAGTCAGCCCAGTTTTTGAGTGCCGAGGCTGGTAATTTACGTGAAGTGGCAATATTGTTGATGGCATGGCCAAATATAGCATCCACCAATACTTTGGTTTGTAGCTTGTTGGCATCACTCATGTTTTCACGGAAGTAAGGTTCAACGGCACTTTTAAAGTCGCCGACTCTAAAAATAAGCGGCTTGATGTCGAGTTTGTCCAATGTACCTTTATAAAATTCATATTCGGCACTGAGGCCGTTCCACTCCATACCACCTGCGGGGTTTAGATAGATTTTATCAGAAACTGAGGCCAAATAATACGCCTTTTCAGTCATGGTTTCGGCGTAAGAATAAACAAACTTTTTGGACTTTTTGAAATCTATCAGAGCATCTCTGACCTCTTCGATAGTAGCCCACCCTGCCGCTGGCGACTGGGTATCTACATAAATACCTTCAATATTTGGGTCTATTTTGGCGTTGGCGATGGCTTCTTTTAGGTCAAAAAGTCCTTGAACATCGCCCTCTCCACCTGTTAATTTGGCAAATGGATTTTCGACACTTATTTCTTGTATAGGGCCATTAAGGTCTAATTTCAAGACAGACTTTGTTTCAATTTTTGTTTTATCACCCGACGATGACCCAATGGCTGCCGCCACGCCAATCATTAAAACTAAACCAATAACAAAGAATAAAGCCAAGCCCAAAAGGGTTGCCAACACATATTTGATAAACTGCCACATATTGAAAATAAATGAATAAATAAATTGATGAATAAGTTAATTTCAAAACTACACCAAATCGTTTTTTGTTTACTTTATTTTGTGTTAAGTGGTTTTGAGGTTAGATAAAGTTATTGATTGGGTGGTTGTGTGAAGCATACAAATAAGACTCTGACGCTGTGGTCATAATTGTTTTTTTGTGCGTGTAAATAGTCGTACGTTGATAGTTCTCTATTTATTATGTTTTTATTGTCAAATTATATATCCAAAACAAATAGGTCTATACTTTAAACCATCACCAATTTTTTACGGCTAATACGAAAATCAGGTAAACTCGAAAAACTGTGTAGTAAATAGCCCGTGTCTAAAATTGTTTGATACAATACCAATAAAAAAACTAAATCCTACACTTTTTCAATGCGATTGCCCTGAGATAATAATCATCAATTTTATAGTTATTGGCAAAAAAGCCGTACTTTTGCGGCCATATATCCCTATAAAGTTATGATGAGTTCCAAAAAAATAGTAATCGTACCTTGTGCCATTATCGAAAAGAACGGTCGAATCTTGGCCACGCAGCGCAACGTAAGCATGTCGCTACCGCTCAAATGGGAGTTTCCAGGTGGAAAAGTAGATACTGGCGAAACCGAAATAGAAGCCCTGGAGCGCGAAATAATGGAGGAATTGTGTGTTGAAATAGAAATCGGCGAACGCCTCGAACCCACCTACAAAGAAGACATCAACCGTATTATTTGTCTCGTACCATTTGTATGCCGCCTGACCTCTGCCCCTATTATTTTGACTGAACACGCACAATATAAATGGCTGACTGTAAACGAATTACCATCGGTAGATTGGGCTGAGGCCGACTTGGGTGTAATAGAAACTTACAAAGCAGCACTTGAATCGGTGTTGAATTTTGCCTAAGGCTATTTTGTTTTTAGTATCTTCAAAGTTTTTAATAGCCTGTCGTTTTCTATCACTTCGAGCATATACAAGCCGCTACTCAGGCTATTTAGGGCAAAATCAATCGAGACCGTTTGGTCAAAAAATACAATACTTCGTGGCAAAACAGCCGCCATCTGCCCCGTTGAAGCCACTAATCGAAACTTCAAATTGTTGGTAACAACTCCGTTGGGTAATTTAACATTTATGTTGTCTTCAAACGGATTTGGATAAGCCGTCCACTCTGGCATAACAATGGCTTTGCCTGT
>JAYVJH010000300.1:0-4950 GCA_043769455.1 Runella sp.
GCCGATATGCTAAGTTTTGAAGCCGAACGCCCCAAGTTGAGTTTTATTGATAACGGCAACAATACGCTTACTATTCCCAAACAAGTGATTCCAGAACTACCAACGGGCTTCGATACGCTGTCGGGGACAGGCTTGTGGAATCCTCAAAATAAACGTATTACGCTCAGTATCAGAATGAAAGTACGCAAATTGACTCCCAGAAAAGACACAATTATCAACCTGCCACTGATTTATATTCCACAATAAGACTATGAAAAAATCAACGATATTCTTCGCTATTTTGTGTGCTACTATCTTGAATGATAGCTGTACACAAAAATTTGAACCCACACCGCTCACTTTTACACAGTTATTGTCGGGTACAGAAAGCAAAACTTGGGTACTGACTTCGGCCAAAATTATTGACTTGAAAATTGAGTCACCCGAAATAAAAGGTAGCGACTTGCTCGACCCCTGTGAATTGGACGATCAGTTTGTGTTTTATGCCAACGAAGAAAAAAAATTAGAATACAAAAACGGCGGCTCAAAATGTACGAACGGCGAGCCTGAAATTTTGGCAACCGATAGCTGGGAATTACTGCAAGGTAGTGCGGCCTTGGACATGGGAATACCTCGTTTGTTTGGTGGAGCAAAGTTGCCGTTTACTGTCAAATCACTTACTTCGAGTAACATGATGTTAGAATACTACTTTGGCGATATCGATGCCAGTTACCGATTTACATTTGTGTCAAATGGCAAGTAGGCAGTAATTTAATAAAAATTTGAATCTATTATGACAACTACAAATAGGGGTTTAAATACTATTCAACTAACTCTTCTCAAATTGTTTGATAAAGATATGAGCCTACAAGAAGAATCGGACATTCATAAAATGTTAATGGAATATTATGAGCAAGATTTGCAAATGGAGCTTGATAAAGTAGTTAAGAATAAAAAAATTACTCAAAAAGACTTAGATGTTGTTTTAAACCAAAGCAATCGGACAAAATAGTATTTATGAAAGTGGTTATTGATACAAACTGTTTGATTGCTTCTATACCTACATTCAGTAAGTACTTTTGGTTATACGAAGAATTTAAAAGAGGTAGTTTTGAATGGGTTATAAGTAATGAAATTTTAACTGAATATAATGAAAAAGTAGCTGACTTTTACAGTGAAAGAACTGCAAATAGAGTTCTTAAAATTTTGACAGCAGCCCCTAACATAATTTATACTGAGCCGTCGTATAAATGGCAGTTAATTGATAAAGACCCTGACGATAATAAATTTGCTGATTTAGCACTCTCGGTTAATGCATTTTGTTTGGTTTCAAATGACAAACATTTTAACATATTCAAATCACTGCCATTCCCTCGCTTGAAAGTTTTGAGGTTAGACGAATTTAAATCAGTATTATTTTAAAACTAAAAAAAACAAACCGCTAAACCAATGCGTAAAATATACTTCTTGACAACTATTTTTGGTCTATTTTTTGGTCAAATACGGGCCCAAAAAATAGACCAGTGCGCTACAATGCCGATGGATAGCTTGTTACGGCTCAAACACCCTGAACTGGGGACGCTCAACGATTTTGAGCGAACTTTGCAACGCAAAATCGTTGAAATCAAAGCCCGTCAGGCAGCTTCACGTACTGTGGCTGAGGTGGTTACAATTCCTTTGGTTGTCCATGTTGTTCATAATGCCGAAAGCGTTGGGGCTGGGCGCAACATTAGCGAGGCACAAGTAAAAGCACAAATAGAAACCCTCAATGAAGACTTCCGCCGCCGCCGGGGTACACGTGGTTTTAATGACGACAGCCGTGGCGCAGACGTTGAGATAGAATTTTGTTTGGCACAATTTAACCAAACAGGTCAAAAAATGACAGAGCCAGGCATCGACCGCATCAATGGTGGCCGCTTGGCTTGGACTCGCTCCGAGATTGAAGGCTCGCTCAAACCAACCACCATCTGGGACCCCAATAAGTTTTTTAATATTTGGGTTTTAGAATTTGCCGCTCCCGACAATAATCTATTGGGCTATGCCCAATTTCCAAGTCAATCAAGTTTGGACGGACTGCCCAGCAATGGCGGCTCTGGTAGTACCGACGGTGTAGTGGTCTTGTATTCGAGTTTTGGAAATATCGAAAAAGGCAGTTTTCCGTCCATGAAAGCACCCTATAACTTAGGCCGCACGCTCTCGCACGAAGTGGGTCATTGGCTCGGCTTACGCCATATTTGGGGTGATGCCAACTGCGGCAATGATTTTTGTGATGATACGCCTTCACAAGCATCAGAAAGTAGAAACTGCCAAAAAGGGCGGGTAAGTTGTGGAGGAAGCAATATGGTCGAAAACTATATGGATTACTCAGACGATGGCTGTATGAATATTTTTACTGCCAATCAAAAAAGTAGAATGAGAGCTGTCTTAGAACTTAGCCCTCGCCGAAGTAGTCTGATAGGCTCAAATCTGTGCGGGCAGTCGGTTAGTGCCAAGCCGTTTTCTAACTTTCAGGCCGAAAACAGAAGAGTTTTACTGGGCGGGCAAGTTCGTTTTACAGATTTATCATCAAGTTTTCCGACAGCCTGGCGGTGGGACTTTGAGGGTGGCGACCCAGCTACATCGACCGAACAAAACCCTACTGTAACATACAGCACGGCAGGCAAATACAAGGTTACGCTCACGGCTTCAAATGCCATCGGCTCGTCGGCAGCAGCTACTAAGTCGGCCTATATCGAAGTACTTAATCAAGGGCTTTGCGCTACTGTTACCAATTTTGTAGGCACTCCGACTATTCTAAAAAACCCAACTGGAACTGGCTACGTGGCAGGTCAAAACAACCGAAATATCAAGGCTATTTCCGAATATTTTGATAACGCACTGGGTTATGCCAATCTACGGGGAACAACCGTCAAGTTTGGAATAGCCAAAGCAGCCAAAGGCCGGGAGTCGGAGAGTATCGTGAGAGTAACGGCTTGGAACGCCCGAGGGTTTCAGAATGGGCCAGGTAGCGTACTCGAAACCAAAGAAATACCGCTCCGTACTATCTTGGACGATGTAGCCAACAACCGAGCAACGGCCATTACTTTTGATAAAAATCTACCTCTTTTTGGCTTGCCGTTTCATGTTGGAGTAGAGTTTGACTATGCCGCTGGTGATAGTGTGGCCATAACCACCTCAAAAAATGGCGAAGCCACCAGCGCAACCACTTGGGAACAAGACAAGACGGGCGTTTGGGACTTGATAACCCGCAGTAACGGTATCAATATTGCCAACGATATCAAGGTCAATATTGGTATGAAGCAGTCGGTGCAGATTGCGGCCACAGCCCAAATCATCGACCCAAACCAAGCCATCACGCTACAAGGCCGTGGTGGTACAAGCTACAGTTGGTCGCCAGCCAATAGCCTCAGTGCAGTACTCGGCCCACAAGTTACAGCCAGACCTACTCAAACAACCACATACAGAGTCAAAGGTACAGGCGATGTGTGTGTGGACTCGGCCAGCGTAACGATTTACGTCAGAAATGTTCAGATATTGAGTACCAACACCCCAGCCACTGAACAACTGCTTACAGTTAGCCCCAATCCGACCGATGGAGAAATGATTGTAGCTTTCAGTAATACTGTTATTGGACAGGTAAAAATAAATGTATTGAACATGACAGGTATTGAAGTGTTAAACAAAAAATACCAAAAAAATGACTATCAATTTTCTGAAACAATAGATATTAGAAACATTGCTTCTGGAATGTATATTGTTGAAGTTCAGTTAGATAACCAAACGATTCGCCGTAAAATCTTAAAGTTTTAATTTAATATTTTGAGCGACAAACCAATCATTGTTCTAAAATTTGGAAGTGCGGCCATCACCAAGCCCGACGGTGAACTCAATCAGGTTGTGATGGTGGACGTGGCTCGACAGGTGGCGCAATTGTATGACCAATACCGCATCGTCATTGTGTCGTCTGGGGCGGTGGCGGCTGGTAAACAGTTTATTCAAAACTATACTGGCGAAATTACCCAACGAAAAGCGGCGGCAGCCGTTGGTAACCTACTGCTCCTCAACAAATACGCACAATTTTTTGCTCCATATCAAATTCCTATTGCTCAAAGTTTGTGCGAGCGTAGTCATTTTGCCAATCGAGACCAGTTTTTGCAAATGAAAGATACTTTTCAAGAATTGTGGGCAAATGGCATTGTACCGATTGTTAATGAAAATGACGTAGTGAGCAGCCGAGAGTTAAAGTTTTCGGACAATGACGAATTGGCCACACTCATTGCCGTAGGTTTTGGCGCACAGATGCTCATGCTATGTACTTCGGTGGGTGGTTTGTTAGACAGTAATGGCCAGATTATCAGCCGAGTAACCAATATCAACGATGTTTTTCAGTTTGTGCGTTCCGACAAGTCGGCGGTTGGGCTGGGAGGTATGAGTTCTAAACTGACTTTTGCCAAACGTGCGCTACGCATGGGTATTGAGGTTGTTATATTTGGAATGAATGAAGCCGATGGTATTTTGAAGGCCCTAAAAAAACAAACAGGAACAGCATTTATGCCAGACGATAACAGCCTCTCGGCTCGTAATCGCTGGCTCGTTAGCGGTAGTTTGGTAGTGGGCAAAGTCCAGATTGATGCTGGTGCAGTAAGGGCATTACAAAACCGCAAAAGCCTGTTAGTTGTTGGTATTCGGCAGGTCGAAGGCGATTTTGAGGCTGGCGAAGTGATAGAAATCATTGACGAGAAAAACACGGTTATCGCCGTAGCTCAAGCCCGTGAGTCGTCAGTCATTATTGCCCAAAACCTAAAAACCCAAAACTTTGAAATAGCCAATGCCAACGATATTGTGTTGTTATGAATGTGGCTACGCAAATAGATGTCGTTTAGTTAAGAAAATAAGTGGTTTGTGAAGACACAAACCACGGTAGCCAACCGAGTTTGGTGTCTTCACCGAACTCTTAACTAAACGACATTG
>JAYVJH010000301.1:0-1757 GCA_043769455.1 Runella sp.
CAGAGCGCAATGCTCATGGCAGCCTATGGCGTTACTGATAAACTAACTGTAACGGTTGGCTTGCCTTACATTACGACAAAAACAAGTGCAGGCAACTTGATGGGTCAAAAAGGTATTCAAGATTTGTCGTTTTGGGCCAAATATAAATTGGTCAAAACTGGCGGCTTATCGCTCCACGGCGTTGTGGGAGTGTCTGTGCCTGTGGGCAACTATGTGCCAGATTTTTTGCCTATGTCAATCGGTTTGCAATGCAAAACACTAACTGGGCGTGTGATATTAAACTACACCCATAGCTCTGGTATGTATTTGGGTGGGCATGGTAGCTATGCTTATCGGTCAAATATCAATGTGGACAGAGATGCCTATCAGGCCGATGGCAAGGTGTTTAATACCAACGAAGTACGTGTACCCAATGCCACAGATTTAGGATTACGATTGGGTTATTTGAAAAAAGGCCGCCAGTTAGAGGTTTTTACAGAACAGTTTGCTTGCGTGGGTGGCGACAACATTCGCCGCAACGATATGCCGTTCCCGACCAATAATATGCAAATGACTGCCATAGGTGTATATGGTAAATACGAACCGAAACAGTATGGCGTAAATTTTAGAGTATCAAAGGTGATGAGCGGCCTCAACGTAGGACAGACGATGAGTTATTCGGTGGGGCTTTTGTGGAATATGACGTTTAAAAGTGAAAAGTGAGATAATGAGAAGTGAAAAACGAAAAATTACAAGTGCAAAATGAAATTACAAATGAAAAAAATATTAACAAAAATAACCATCTTACTCCCTCTCTGGGGATTAGCGGGGCTGTTGCTCTTATCTTGCGACAAAACTATTGTAGAACCCACCCTCGAAGCCTATATTCCTGCCAAATTAGACGAAAAGGCGGGTACTTGGAAGCCTTACGTTTTGACATCGGCCAATCAAGTAATGGTGGCTGAACCTAAAGCGGCCAATTCGGCTGAATATGCGGCAGAATTGGCAACGTTGAAAACGGCTGTATCGGTCATTACCCCCGAAAACAAAAAAGCTGTAGAATACTGGGGTGCAGGTGCGGCCTATCGTTGGAACGAGATAGCCCGTGAACTGGCCGCTCGTTATAACCTTGCGCCTGCGTTCAATACCACCACTGGCACTTATCCTATTCCCGATGCGACCAATCCGCTGGGCGAGCCTAAGTTTCCGTTTGCCAACCCGCCTTATACGGCTCGTGCATTGGCCTACTTGTCTGTGGCTCAATACGATGCGCTGGTAAGTGCTTGGAACTATAAATATAAATACAACCGTAAAGCACCCTCTAAGACTGACGCTACGATTGGCACGCTTTTGCCAGTTTCAGATTTGCCTTCATATCCGTCCGAAGATGCAGTTGTGGCGGCGGCTTCATATACTATTTTGGTAGCGATGTTTCCTGGCGAAGTACCGTTTTTAGACACAAAATTGGCCGAATGTAAAAACGTCCGCACTTGGGCAGGCATGAACGTAGCCTCTGACCTCACGGCTGGCGATGCCCTCGGCAAAGCCGTAGGCGCATTGGTAATGGCCAAAGCCAGAACAGACGGTATGGGCGCAGCTAACAACCAAACATTAGTAGCTGGATTTAAAGAAGCGGCTGCCGCCAAAGGCATAAAAGAACTCTGGGTAAGTCAGGAAACACCCGCTCGCCCACCTATGTTGCCCAACTACGGTGCCGTGGCTACTTGGAATTTTGACAAAGCAACAATAGCCAAAATCCGCCCTGTGATGCCTTATGT
>JAYVJH010000302.1:0-2274 GCA_043769455.1 Runella sp.
ACGGTAATTTATTTAGTATTCGTAGATGATTTTTAGCTTTTAATCCGATGGGCTAAACAATGTAAGTTTTTATAAGAAAGCCATGATTTTAAAAATTCATCTTCTAAGAGTTTCCAAAAATTGAGTACCTTTGTCAGGTTACTGTATGTATGATGACAAAATAAGCTATTTGTCATTTCTACGGGGTGATGCAAGTTGGGACTACTGCATAAGCCCATCACAAAATTAGACATTGCTCGGCACCTTGGCGTTCCGAGGCTTAGAAACTCAAGGCAGAATTTGTTGGTTTTTTTTACAAATTAAATAAAACAATTTTCTGCCTTGTTTTCTAATTCTCAACCAATTCTATTTTTTTATCTCTGTCCAAATTTTAACTAAAAATACAATCACTAAAAGACATTGAGCATCTGAAATAAGCGATAATTATGAAAGGATTGAACAAAGTAACGCTAATAGGCAATCTGGGCAAAACCCCCGAGCTACAATCATTGGACGGTAATGTAAACGTAGCTAAAATATCGCTGGCAACTACTGAAATATATAAAGACAAGAATGGTCAGCAACGATCGGAAACCGAATGGCATACTGTAGTGCTATGGCGAGGCTTGGCCGACCTTGCTGGTAAGTACTTAGAAAAAGGCAGCTTGATATATGTAGAAGGTAAACTTAAGAGCAGAAACTACGACGACAAAGACGGCATCAGAAGAACTGTTACCGAAATAGTAGCTGATAGTTTTTTGATGTTAGACCGAATCAGCGAACCAAAACCAGCAGAGAACAATGGAACAATCTAAAAAGACAAGCACAAAAATTATTTTTGAGATAGGCAAACACAGAGCTAAGTCTGTTATTTGGATATATTTTGACTATGACCAAGTGCTTGTAGACCGAGTAAAAAAACTAACAGGCGTGCGTTGGAGTCAGTCTAAAAAAGCCTGGTATGTAATTGATAACGAACATTATAGACACAAATTTAAACTCAGTCATAAAGAAATTGTTGAGACTATACCCAACAAAATAGACAAGGTCAATGAGCCAGCATATAAGCGATATATAGAAATGTTGCATCTAAAAGCCTACAGCCCAAAGACCATTAATACATACCGAAACGAGTTTGCCCAATTGTTGTATATCATCAAAGATAAGAACGTGGACGACCTCAGCCCCGACCGACTGCGTAGCTACTTTTTGTATTGCACCAATACGCTCAAACTATCCGAAAACACAATCCATAGCCGCCTAAACGCCATTAAGTTTTATTATGAGCAAGTACTACACCGAGAGCGGATGTTTATAGATATACCAAGACCAGTCAAAACAGTTCAGCTTCCTAATGTATTGGCCATAAGCCAAGTAGAACGGCTATTTGCACAATTGGAAAACCTTAAGCACAAAACCATGCTTTATCTCACCTACTCGGCTGGGTTGAGAGTGAGCGAGGTAGTGGGCTTAAAGATATGCGACATACACTCGGCTCGCATGGCGATAAACATCAAAGGGGCAAAAGGCAAAAAAGACAGAATGGTAGCTTTGTCGGTAGGAATATTAGAATTGTTACGAAAGTATTTTAGCATATACCGACCCAAGCAATGGCTTTTTGAAGGACAGTATGAAGGCAGTCAGTATAGTACTCGCAGCTTACAACAAATATTCCATCGAGCAAAAGGTAAGTCAAAAATATTACAACCAGTTACGTTTCATAGCCTGCGCCATAGCTACGCTACACACCTGCACGAAGCAGGCACGGACATAAGGCTGATACAAGAACTACTCGGCCACAACGATATAAACACCACCCTGCGCTACACCCACGTAAGCAAACGGACAATTGAAAATATAAAAAGTCCGTTTGATAACCTAAATATAAATATAGACTAAAATATTTGGAGGTGTTGTCTAAAAATACTTAATTTGTGGGTCAGTAGTATAAAAAATAAGAATAAAAGTACGACAGAAATAATACAGTATAAAATTGGTATAGTACCAAACAATTCAAAAAAGTACGACAAAACTTTCGCCTATTAACATGTTGGCGGCTATTATAAAACGACAAAACCGAATGACAAACGACATAAATTTCATAAAGGGCGACGCTACTAAACCGACAGGCGACGGTAACAGAATCATCGTACATATTTGTAATGACATAGGAGCTTGGGGAAAAGGTTTTGTAATGGCAATCTCAAAACGGTGGACAGAACCTGAGAAAAAATACAGGGAATGGTTTAAAAACCAGGACAATTTTTCTCACGGACAAGTACAATTTGTTCAAGT
>JAYVJH010000303.1:0-2193 GCA_043769455.1 Runella sp.
GGTTCTAATTTCACGAACAAATTAAAATAATAGCGTTATATTTGCATCGGAAAGTTCGAGAGAGCGGTCCCCGACTTAGGGCTTTACATCAGTAAAGCCCTATTTTATTTATAGATGTATTTTAATGTTAATAATACTATATGCTTTAATATTAAAATAATAGTATTATCTTTGTATCGGAAAGTTCGCAGGAACGGTCCCCGACTTAGGGCTTTACATCAGTAAAGCCCTATTTTATTTTATAAATGACCTCTCGCCAAGACTTATTTATTACCTCTTCAAGAGTAAATTTCAACAAGTCATTCCCCCAAACTATCCAAATCTCTACAATTACGTCTTGATTTTCTGCACGCTGGCACCTGTCCTCAACACCTGTAATTAAAATTTGAGGATCCATTTCACAATCAATCTCCAACAAAATATATGGTGCTTGCCTTTTTGCTTTCTGAATGGCTTTGTCAATCGCTGAGGCAGATGGTGTTTGGCATAATTTAAACTCCACAAAAATATTTTCATTTTCTAACCAAGCGTCTGCCGAGCGAATACCTGGCATAGTACTAACTGGTAAAAGCCAAACTTTGTAGCCTCGTTTTGCCAAAAACACTGCTGTTCTTAGATTATTTACCCATTCCAATTTACTTTGATTGGGGTGCTGCCTTACATAACCACCCGATATTTCGGGGGCTTCATCAGTCGGATAGGCGTGTATATATTGGTGTGCGTTCAGCATCACATACGCTCGGGTACTTCGATGCCCAGCAACGCCATTGATTTTTGAATGGCATCGGCCACGGCTTTTGACAGAATTACCCTGCTGCGTTGAACCTCAACGTTTGGCTCGTTCAGAATAGACACTTCGGCATAGAACGAATTATAGGTTTTGGCCAACTCAAAGGCATATTGCGACACCAAAGCTGGTGAATAGTTGCGGCCTGCATCGGCTATTCTAACTGGAAACTCTGACAGTTTATAAATCAATTCTTGCTCAGACAAATGCAGCGTCTCCACAGCTACAGGTTGGATCATTTCGACATTTAATTGATTCGCCTTTCTTAATATTGACCGTATTCGAGCGTGTGTATATTGAATAAACGGCCCTGTATGTCCTTGAAAATCAATGGATTCGTCAGGGTTAAACACCATACGCTTTTGTGGATCTACTTTTAGTAAATAATATTTCAGTGCGCCCATTGCTAATATCTGATACAATTTTTGGGCTTCTGATTCTGTAAAACCGTCAATTTTACCCAAGTCTTTGGTGCGTTGCTGGGCGGTATCGGTCATTTCTTGTATCAAGTCGTCGGCATCTACCACTGTCCCTTCACGGCTTTTCATTTTGCCAGAGGGCAAGTCCACCATACCATAGCTAAGGTGATAACAACCATCGGCATAGCTACGACCGAGACGTTTCATGATATTAAAAAGTACGTTAAAATGATAATCTTGCTCGTTGCCCACTACCCAAATCGAGCGGTCAGTACCAAAATCGCTATATTTGAGGTCGGTCGTGCCTAAGTCTTGGGTCATATAAACAGATGTACCGTCTGAGCGTAGTACCAACTTTTCGTCTAAACCCTCTGCCGATAGGTCAATCCAGACTGAGCCATTTTCTTTTTTGAAGAACGTACCAGTAGTCAAGCCCGCCTCAACTACATCTTTACCTAATAGATAAGTATTTGATTCGTAGTAAGTTTTATCAAAATCAATCCCTATTTTTTGGTATGTTTCGGCAAAACCGCCATAGACCCATTCGTTCATTTGCTGCCAGAGTGCTATTGTTTCAGAATCGTGCTGCTCCCATTTCAAAAGCAATTCTTGGGCTTCTTTGAGGAGCGGGGCTTGTTTTTCGGCTATTTCTTTGTCAATTCCCGACGCTACGAGTTCTTCGATTTGGGCTTTATAGGCTTTGTCAAACAGTACATAATATTTACCTATAAAATGGTCGCCTTTCAAATTGGCTGTTGTGGGAGTTTCGTCATTACCAAACTTCATATAAGCCAACATTGACTTGCAGATATGAATACCACGGTCGTTTACCAAACAGGTTTTGATGACCTTATAGCCACAGGCTTTTAAGATTCGAGCCACCGAATCGCCCAAAAAATTGTTACGCAAGTGGCCCAGATGTAGCGGTTTATTGGTATTGGGCGACGAAAACTCGACCATGACAGATTGGCCGTTTGGTGCAGCAAA
>JAYVJH010000304.1:0-2321 GCA_043769455.1 Runella sp.
ATTTATGCAAACGACGGTAGCTTGTTGGCTACATCGCTGCCCTATTATATTATGTCAATCGACCCAGCGTATGCCGATAGTGCTTATTTTTATGAAAAAATTGATAGTCTTTGCAACAAAATAGTAGCTACATTTGGTAGAGATGCGTTGATAAAAGACTCGAAAAAACTACGATTTGAGCGCAAAGAATGGGAACTGGAACAACAAAAAGTCAAAGCAGGTCTGGACATTGGCAAAAGTAAAGTCGATAGATATATAAAATTGGTTGCTGGCCGAATTACTTTTAAACAACAGATGGTTGTCAGTACTTGGCCTTTTTTTAGAAAACTTCAAAGTGGCCGAACCAAAGGCGGCGACCTAAAACCGAGCTATATCAGAGACAAGTCGTTTGGCACAATGGCCGAGCGGACGATTGGTAACATAGACGAGTCGGGTCATGGACTGACAGGAATAGAAGCCAGTTTTGATGCTCGGTTGTTTGGTACACCTGGTATTGGCAAATTTGAAATCTTGGGCGATGGCACTCGTATGCCATTGGACGACCATGCGCTGATGCCTGCCGAATCGGGGGCTGATGTGTATTTGACGTTGGACGTGAACATTCAGGATATAGCCGAAACAAGCCTGCGCCAAACCCTCAAACAATACGATGCCGACTATGGCTGTGTGGTTGTGATGAAAAAAGAAACAGGCGAAATAAAAGCAATGGCCAACCTGTCAAGAACCAAAGATTCGACTTACAAAGAAACTTTCAACCATGCACTGGCTGGGAGGGTCAATCCTGGCTCAACTTTTAAACTCGCAACGATGATGGCGGCCTTAGAGACAAAAAATATCAGCCCACAAACGAGTTTTCAGACAGGCAATGGCAGTACTTATTACAGAGGAGTTACCATTCAAGACACAAAAGCGCATGGCACTATCACAGCGCAGGAGGTATTAGAAGAGTCGTCAAATGTTGGTACACACCTCATTATGCAAAAAAGTGGGTTTTATAGCAATATTCAATCTTACTTGAAATACATTACAAAATTTAAACTTAACGAAAAAACGGGCATCATGATGGGTGGCGAGCCACAACCACGTACACCTACACCCAACCACGAAGGCTGGGACGGCACATCGGCCACTCGTATGTCGTATGGCTATGTCTGGGAACTGACACCGCTACAAACGCTGACATTTTATAATGCAGTAGCCAATGGCGGAAAATGGGTAAAACCGATGATTGTCAAGCAAATAAAAAGTGTCGAAAATGTGATATATGACGGCCAACCCTACACCAACCCTACGCCAATAGCCTCTGCCCAGACCATTGCACAGGTACAAAAAATGCTGTCGGGTGTTGTTGAAAGCAAAAACGGAACAGCTCACAATTTGCAAAACGACCAATATAAAATAGCAGGCAAAACAGGTACAGCGCAGATGATTGTCAATAGACGATATACCAAAGGGGCTTACAATGTGTCGTTTGTAGGCTATTTTCCAGCCAATAATCCACAATATAGTTGTATCGTAATGGTCAGCCGACCACGTGGCGATGGCAGTCTCTATGCTGGCTCTGTGGCTGCACCTGTTTTCAAAAACATCGCCGACCGTGTTATTGGTTACGATGTCAAAATGCACCCACCCATGAAAGACACCACCAATCGACTTAGTGCCATGGCCAAACAATTTAGGGCTGGCCACGCAGACGACCTTCGGCTCATTGCCGAAAACATCAATCTGGACACTAAGCCCAAACTATCGGGCTGGGTAGAAGCCAAGGGCAAGGGCAGTAAAATAAAATGGACAACCAAAAACGCCGACCCCAACAAGCTACCCAATATGTATGGCATGAGCCTCAGAGATGCTATTTATTTGCTCGAAAACAACGGTTTTAGTGTAGCCTATCGTGGCCATGGCAAAGTAATAAGCTACCTACGAAAAGGTAATGTATTTGAGTTGTTATTGAAATAATAAATCAAGCAATGTTGTAGTATTGACTTTTAGCTCTTTGACAATTTTGACAGGTTTTATAGATTTGACAACTTTTGAAAGTTGCCAAATCTATAAAACCATGGCATATCGGCATACTGGCAAGTTAGCACATTTCATTTACAATTCGGCATTACTACTTAGTAGATTAAAACCCGTCCCAGCCCCAGCCATTTCTTTGAGTTTGGCTGTTGGATTTTTGAATATGTCAAGGATATTTTTAAATTAAGTTTACATCTAAAAGTCAATATGTAAGACAAGTTTAAACTAAAAAAAGCATGGTTGGGTTATCAAGTTAAAGTAACTACAAATCAACCAATATCCCTCCCATGCAAGATTTTAAA
>JAYVJH010000305.1:0-10300 GCA_043769455.1 Runella sp.
AGTAAACGCTCTGGCTCGCTGATTGAAACTTGTTTTTTCATAATGCAAATTTGTATTATTTTAATATAAATTTCCAAATTGTTTTGTCATTCTCTATAAGTCTTTGATAAACAAAAATAACACCCCTGCTGGTTTTTACAAAGCCAGCACCATATTTATAGCACTACCACAAATTGATATGAAGATAATACGATACTCATTTTGTTTAAAAAAAATCACTTTTGTTTAATTATCACAGAAATAATACATCTAAAAATTAAACAAACCCTTGCATTTGATATTTGTAATTTTGAAATTGCATTTTGGTACCTTAAACCCTTTTAAAGCAAAATTCAAAAAACCAATCTATTCAAATGAGAAAAAACTACATTCTTAAACATTTGAGGACATTATGCTTAACGCTGACGCTCCTCATAGTCAATTTGTTGGTCGTTGTGGCGCAAGACGTGGCCGTTTCGGGCAAAGTTACAGGCTCGGGTGGTGCTGGCCTGCCAGGTGTGAGCGTTTATCAAAAAGGTAAAACAACAACGGGAACAAGCACCGATGCCAGTGGTGGTTATAAAATAGCAGTAGCGAGCGGTTCGACTTTGGTTTTTCGGTCGGTTGCTATGAAAACCCAAGAGATTGCGGTCGGCAACCAGTCAGTCATAAATGTGGCGATGGCCGAAGATATCAGCGATTTGTCAGATGTTTTTGTAACTGCTACCAGCCAGCCCGTTCGCAAAATTGAGACTGTAACTGCCGTTGAGTCTATTGGTGCAAAGCAATTAGCTCGTATCAATCCCATTAACCTCACCGATGCCATCAGATATGTGCCAGGCGTATATGTGCAGACTCAATCGGGGCGTGTCCGTAACTCTATTTTTATGCGTGGTTTTCCTGATGTATCTGGAAACGGCTTAGGTTATACTTCTTTACTGTATGATGGCCTCCGTACATTTGCCAGCCCTGAGGCTGTGCCAGATGCCTCGTTTAGGTACGACATGAACATCGACCGCATCGAGGTAGTGCGTGGTAGTGCGGCTACACTCTATGGCCGTGGGGCAGCGGCTGGTGCCGTAAACGTAATAAGCAGAACAGGTGGCGAAGAACTAAGCGGTGCAGTACGAATGACCGTAGCCAATAACGCCATGCGCCAGTTTGATTTTAATCTAAACGGGTCTTTGAACGAATCTAAATCACTGAGATTTAATGTTGGTGGGTTTTTGATGAGAGACCTCGGCCTCCGCAATAACCTCTATCCAGACGAAGGCGGGCAGGTTCGTGGTAATATTGATTATTTTTTGCCCGACAATCAAGGTAAAGTACGTGTTTATGGCGGCGTGATTGACTTGAATGTTCAAAATCAGATTGACATACCATATCTATCCAACGATTTTAGTAAGCCCGCCCCGGGTTGGTCGCCTCGTGATGTGTTTGTGCCTCGGTCGGTATTTGTTGGCAAACCTGCTACCCTTACCAACCCCGACGGCTCACGCTATACCATTGACCAAGAAGAATCGCAGAAAAAAGGAAATTACTCAAAAGGCAAGCTAATTGGCTACAACATAGACCTAAAACTCGGTAGCGGCTGGACGTTAATATCAAAAGGTCGCTATCAGGACATGGGAACGGCCTCGGTCTTTGACTTTGGCCTCTCTACCATTTGGGGGCCAAACCCAGCAGCAAATAATGAGGTATATGTAACACGGGCGTTGTTTAGTGGTGGCTCGGCAGTACTCAAAGACTTTATCAATGAAGCCCGTCTAAACAAGCAAATTACAACCGCCTCTGCCGTACATAACCTTACTTTTGGCCAATATTACAGTACCATCAATACCAAAATATATACGCCAGGCGTATTGTATGCCTTAGATGCTCGCTCGGCTGACAACAATACCCAAGTTGGCTATCGCCTTAGCCCTACGCTGGCATTGCCGTCTATTACTTCGTTGTTCAGAAACGGTGATTATACCGAAACAGTCAATTCAGTTTTTGCTGGCGACGAAATGAAGTTTAACGACAAACTCACCATAAGTGTAGGCGCACGCTACGACTGGATAAAGATGAACCTCATCGAAGACCGCTATGCTTATCAGCGTTTTGCGAGCCGCCGCCCCGAGCATCAAGACTGGTCTGGCTCAGTTGGTATGAACTACATGATTGACGATAACACGGCCATTTATGGCAACCTCGTGAGGGCATACCGTGCGCCCGACTATGGCGCATACACAACCGTTCAGTATGCCTATATCAATGCCGATGACCCTAACAAAACACCGTTATTACTAAACCCAACGGCGGCGACTTTTCCAAAAGACCCCACAAAAGTTATTACAACAGACGCACAAGGCCGCACGCTTTACATGAACCCATACATAGACAACAACGAAATCGTTAATAGCGTTGAAGTAGGTTTTCGTAAAAGCTCGGGCGACCTGAGTTTTGATGGTGGTTTGTTTTATAATACCATCGCCAACCGCTTGATAACTACTTTTATTGGTGCATTGGCGGTGTCGGTACCAGGTGGCAATAACAAAATTGTGGGTACAGAACTAAGCCTAATTTATACCCCAAGCCGTATGAAAGGGTTGTTTGTTAGGTCGAGCCTCACAGCCCAAAGTGCCACTTACACCAAACTGACACAAGAACTGTCGCCTACTCGTAAGATTGACGTAGCTAATAACAAAACTGCCAACGTACCCAGTACTATCTGGAACACAAGCATCGGTTATGAAAATAACACTTTTGGCTTTAACCTCAACAATAACTTTATAGGCGCACGCTTTGCCGACCCACACAACACCATCAGCTACCCAGGCTATAGTTTGGTAGATGCCAATGTCTATTATAACTTCAAAATCGCCGATGGTAACAGGTTGCGCGTCAAGCTAAGTGGTTATAATTTATTAGACAATCAGTCGGCTGGAAATATCATTAGTGCCGTAACCGACAACTATTTGCTATTGGCCAAAGAAGCCAACTTTGCGGGTACATTCTCACAAGTACGTGGTGTACCGATTATACCCCGCCGTATTTTTGCTTCATTAGAGTTTAATTTTTAAAACTACAAAAAAGTCCCTTTCATTGATTTGAAAGGGACTTTTTTGTTTAAGTATTTAGACAAAAATAATACAACATTTCAATTTTGATAACTTACTGATTTGCAACATTGTATTTAAGTACTTATTCAAAACTAATACGGTATTTTAATTTTGATAACTTGCTGATTAACAGCATTGTCTTTAACTCACGACACTGTACTATATACTCACGACTACTTAACTCACGACACCTTAAACTTACTGTACGACATAAAGTTGAGTACATTTGTTGTCTGAAATATGGTCTTAATACATTTCACTCAAATGAGCAAAGCAACCGATGTAGCATTTCATCAAAGAATAGTTAGGCTAAAACAAGAAGGCAAAATCTTGTTTGAAATTAGTCATTACAAAATGACCTCAATTTGAAAGTTCTGTTAGAACACAGAAAAATTTTTGTAAAAATAAATTTACATACTTGCAACACTATCTATTGATTGTTCGTAATGGTAAGCAGACTGAAAACAATTTTCTTTTAATTTACCATTACAAACATTATGCAAATCAACAAATCAATGGCAAGCCTTGCCACCGCACTGTTTTTTACTTCTATTGCTTTTGGGCAAACTACCGAACCACAAGCCGTACCCGAAAGCCCCAAGCCTGTTGTTGAAGTACAAATACAACCAGCAACGCAACAGCAGCCAAAAACTGATGAAAACAAAATGCAAACGTTGTTTTCGGGAATAAATAAAAACGGCCAAAAAACAGTAAAGTATATTGGATTATCGTTTGGCTCAACTGCCCAGTACAGTATGTTGGCTGGGCAGTTTACGCCTATGGCAGGTGCATCGTGGCTATTGCACATCAACAAAAAATGGGGTATTGGTGCGGCAGCTTATGGCACGGCCAACAATAATTTTGCCCCTACGGCCATCAATGCCGCCAAATTGTTGAGTTTGAGGAACGGTTATGGTGGCCTACTTTTAGAATACACTCCCAAACCCAATGCGGCAGTTCATGTTTCGTTTCCGTTGTTGATTGGTGGCGGTATGGCCAATGTCGATTCTGTCAGCAATAGCGGCAGAAGAAACGGATTGGGTCGCAAGAATGACAGAAACGATAGAAACGAGATGAACAGACGCAATGGCAACAGTGTTAGTTTTGTTGTTATTCAGCCTGGTATAAATATCGAAGCCAACGTTTTGCGGTATGCTCGGGTTTTTGTGGGTGCAAGCTATCGAATAGTACCCTCGGTGATGAAAGAAGCAGTAACTTCGACTACCACAACAGCACTTTTGCCAACCCCAACAGCAAGCCAGTTGAGCGGACTAAACCTAACGGCAGGTATAAGAGTTGGTATTTTTGATTATAATTTAGACCGTCCCAAAAGAGTAAAGACACCCGCCAGCCAAAACAATAGAGGCAGTCGTCGTGGATTTTGGGGAATAGGACGACGTGAAAAAGGGTAGGATAGTTTACTTTGCCAAGAAGAAAGTCAGATAGACAAAGAGGAAGCCTTCGCTCAAAGCGAAGGCTTCCTCTTTGTCTATAACGCTGCTGCCAGTTTAGAGCCTTGCTCAATGGCCACTTTGGCATCTAACTCCATGGCCGCAAATGCTCCACCAATGATATGAACCGACACACCTGCTTGTTTGAGTGGTTCTAAGAAAGCGTTGAGTGGCTCTTGTCCTGCACAAATTATGACGTTGTCCACCTCTAACAGTTCGGGTTTGTTGTCAATCATAATATGCAGGCCAGCATCGTCTATTTTGTCATATTGCAAGCCATCGAGCATTTTTACCCTTTTCTTTTTGAGGCTACTGCGGTGAATCCAGCCTGTGGTTTTTCCTAATTTTTCACCCAATTTGCCTTTTGTTCGTTGCAATAAATAAATGGTTCGGGGTGAGGGCAAGACTTCGGGCAGTGCCATTGCGCCAGCGTTCTGATAAGCCATGTCCACGCCCCATTCTTTCATAAAAGCCACAGTATTGAGTGCTGTGGACTCGCCCTCGTGCGAGAGGTATTCGGCTACATCAAAACCAATGCCACCCGCACCAATCAGTGCTACTCGTTTGCCAACAGTCGCTTTGTGTTTTAGTACATCAACATAAGATAGTACCATTGGGTGATTGATGCCTTCTATTTTGGGAGTTCGTGGTGCTACACCCGTTGCCAGTACGATTTCATCAAATTTTTGAGCCAATAAAAAATCTACGTCCACCTTTGTTTTTAGGTGAAGTTGTACGCCAGTTAGTTGTATTTGTTTGTCAAAATACCGTATTGTTTCATAAAACTCTTCCTTGCCTGGTATTTGTTTGGCCATATTAAACTGTCCTCCAATTTCGGCAGCGGCGTCGTACAAATGTACCTCGTGGCCTCGCTGTGCAGATATAGTTGCCGTGGCCAATCCTGCTGGCCCTGCACCCACTACGGCTATTTTTTTCTTTTTTGTGGTTGGCAAATAATTCCATTCCGTTTCATGGCATGCTCTTGGATTGACCAAACAACTGGCTATTTTTTGCTGAAAAGTATGGTCTAAACAAGCCTGATTGCAGCCAATGCAAGTATTGATTTCGTCGGCTCGATTGTCAATGGCTTTGGCCACAAAGTTGGCATCGGCCAAAAACGGCCTTGCCATCGAAACCATATCAGCGCACCCTTCGGCCAGCACTTGCTCGGCTATTTCGGGTGTGTTGATGCGGTTGGTAGTAATGAGTGGAATGTTGAGTTTGCCCATGAGCCGCTTTGTTACCCATGCAAAACCCGCCCGTGGCACCATCGTCGCTATGGTCGGTACTCGTGCTTCGTGCCAACCAATGCCTGTATTGATGATGGTTGCTCCTGCTTTTTCTATTTCTTTGGCCAAATGTTCTACTTCTTCCCAAGTACTGCCTTCTTCGACCAAATCGAGCATCGACAGCCTATAAATAATTATAAAATCTGTGCCTACTCGCTCCCTGATGCCTCTAACGATATTGATCGGAAACTGGATTCTGTTCTCGAAACTTCCGCCCCATTTATCAGTTCTTTTATTGGTTTTGGCAGCTATAAATTGGTTGATTAAATACCCTTCCGACCCCATTACTTCGACCCCGTCATAGCCTGCTTCTTTGGCCAATGCCGCTGAATCTATGTAGTGATTGATGGTTGTTTCGACACCCCAAGTAGGCAACGCCCACGGTTTAAAAGGATTGATAGGGGCCTGAATGGCACTCGGTGCAACCGACCAAGGCTGATAGGCGTATCGGCCAGCGTGCAAGATTTGCATACATATTTTGCCACCTTCATCGTGTACTGCCTTCGTGATTTTGAGATGCGACTGCACGTGTCGGCTGTTGGTCATGCGGGCTGCCTTGGGCATAACAGTGCCAAACAAATCGGGGGCAATGCCCCCCGTAACAATTAGTCCTACGCCACCTTTGGCTCGCTCTGCATAAAAAGCAGCGAGTTTTTCAAAGCCATTTTCTGACTCTTCTAAGCCTGTGTGCATCGAACCCATCAGCACACGGTTTTTTAGTGTTGTAAAGCCCAAGTCGAGCGGTTGTAATAAATGAGGATATGCAGACATAGTGAATATTTACAGAAATTAGTTTGATGCTGCAAATACGTGCTTTTTTATAGATTTATTGATATAAAATATTGGTAAAATTATTTTATAAATAATCCATCGGCATAAGTTTTCGACTAAACGTTGTACTTTTGATTTTCGTCTGAAAACAACAAACTCATCGCCAGCAGTTTTAGCTAAGTAGTTGCATCTAAATAAACAAAGTTTTAATTTATTTTAGATGTTTGATTATTAACTAATTACAGCACTTTTCGTTACTTAGTTGTCCTATCTTTGTAAGGTTGTGTTGCAGGTAAAAACACCATGCAACGGCATTCTGAGCATTACATTTATAGGACTACCCATTACTTAATTGATAACCGAAAAAAGTAGATTTATACAAAAAATGAAAAAATCAGTAATCGTTATCATAATCCTGTCGTTGGCGGCTTGCCAGCGACCTAACTACACGGCCACTACACCAGTTTTTGAGCCAGACTATGCCTTGAATAGATTTGAAAGCACCATCAGAAATTACGAAAAACAAGATTCATTACAGATGCCTGCCGTAGGGGGTATTGTATTGGCAGGAAGTTCAAGTTTTTATTTTTGGAAAAATGCCCAAAAAGACCTGTCCCCGCTATCTATCATCAATCGTGGCTTTGGCGGCTCGACATTGCCCGAGGTGAGTTATTATGTCGAGCAGACGATTTTGAAATATAAACCCAAAACAATAGTAATTTATTGTGAAAACGATATGTATGGCTCTAAACCCAAAACACCAGCCCAAACCCGAGATGCCTATGTGCGGCTCACACAGCAGATTCGCAGAAAACTACCCAAAGCCCAAATTTATTTTGTGGGTCTCAAACCCTCACCTGCACGCTGGAATCGTTGGAAAGAAGCAAGCGAAGCCAATAGCCTGATTCAAGATTTTATTAAAACTGATAAAAAACACGGCTACATTGATGTTTCAGCAACGATGCTAACAACAAACGGGCAGCCTGACGGAAGCATATTTTTGAAAGATAGCCTACACATGAATCCCGAAGGCTACCGCCGCTGGACGGCAGTGATTAAGCCAGTGTTGGTGCAGGTCAGATAGCCACACTAATAGAGTGTGCATTATTTATTCAACCACGACTTCGTCCATGACTATCATCGTTGGCTTACCAGCTTCGGGGTGGTTGGCAGGGGCGATGCCTGTGTTTGTGGCTTTCACTCGTACATATCTGGCTCGGGCAGTACGAAAATCGGCTACGATGGGCAATATTTGCCATGGCCCTTCAAGTTTATAATCAACAGGTTGGGCTATGGCTTCCTTGAAATTTTCGCCGTCTTTTGATAGACTTATTTCGACAGATGTTGGCGGAAAATAATTGTATAATAGAATGATTTTCAAAAAATTGGCCGTAACCTTTGTAACAGTCCGTAGTTGGCCAAGGTCAATCGTAATCTCAAAATTACCTCCTTTTACTGCCACCCAGTCTTCAGAACTCAAAGGGTTTTGCGCCACAATGCCATCTGTCAATTTAAGGCCAAACGCATCTTGTCCCTCAACGGGGGTATTGGTGTATGTGTAAGGCTTGCCTTTGGCTCTATGAATATAAAACGTTTGCTCAAATACCGTCCCTGCTGTTGTGATGGCTTTGATAGTTGTTTTTCTGTCTAAGGTTATGGGCGTAAAATATTCTGTCGAAGCCATTGTTGCTGTGCTTCCGTCGGTTGTGTAGTGTATTTTACTATCTGAGTCCAATTTTTTGAGCTGTACTTGCAGCTTATCTTCGTTGCTAAACTGTGTGCTGGCAGTAATGTCTAAAATCCGTTTTGAGTAGCTAATTTTTTGATAATCAAGCCTTTTGAGATGGTCTTTGAGTCTTGTTGCAAAATCTTCAAAATTCTTGGGGCCTTGTGGTACCCAGCCAATTTCGGCAAGTGCCACTGCTCTTGGCCAAAACATATATTCGGCCTGTTGTGGCGTTGTGATGTACTCTGTCCATAAATTTCCCTGCACACCCTGTATATATTTTTTTTGTTGTTTGGTCAGTTCGCTTGGCATGGGGTCGTAGGCATATACTTTTTCGATGGGCAAATAGCCACCAATCGCCAGAGGCTCGTTGGCAGGCTCGGCTTGGTATTTGTCGAGGTAGCAATAAGCACCTGGGGTCATAATGACATTGTGTTTTTGCTTGGCAGCTTCTATGCCGCCGCTTGTGCCTCGCCAGCTCATGATGGTAGCATTTGGGGCAATGCCCCCGTCCAAAATTTCGTCCCAACCGATTATGTTTTTACCTTTTGAGATTACAAATTTTTCAATTCGTTTTATAAAATAACTTTGTAGGCCGTCTTCGTCTTTAAGGTTTAGTTTTTTGATTAAATCTTGACAAAAAACACTTTGCTTCCAAGCAGCTTTGGGACATTCGTCTCCGCCAATGTGTATGAGTTTACTCGGGAAGAGCGACATTACTTCTGTCAGTACGTCTTGCAAAAAAACAAATGTAGGCTCACTGGGACAAAACACATCGTCATACACTCCCCATTTGGTACCGACTTCATATTTTTTGCTCACATCGCACGATAGCTCAGGATAAGCCGTCAGTGCGGCTAAGGCATGGCCAGGTAGCTCGATTTCGGGTACAATCGTTACAAATTTAGATTGGGCGTATTTGACCACCTCACGAATTTCGTCTTGCGTATAAAACCCACCGTACTCCTGCCCATCAAACTGTTGTGGGTAGTTTTGTGCATAATGTCCACGGAGTGTTTCTTTGCGCTTTGAGCTGATTTGAGTCAGTTTTGGGTATTTTTTAATTTCAATTCGCCAGCCTTGGTCGTCGGTCAAGTGCCAATGAAAGGTATTCATTTTGAGTTGTGCCATCAAGTCAATTTGCCGTTTGACAAACGCCACAGGCATAAAATGCCGAGCCACATCGAGCATCAAGCCCCGATAACCAAAACGAGGACGGTCTAAGATACTACACGCTGGCACTACCCAGGTTATGTTTTCTGTTTTTGAAGAGCCAAATACCTGAGTAGGCAACAGTTGTAACAATGTCTGGACACCATAAAAATACCCTTTGGGAGTTTCGGCCTCAACAATTATTTTATCGGGCGATACTTTTAAAATATAGCCCTCAGGGCCACATTTTTTTGTTTTATTGGCCTGAAACACAACAGACTTACCTTTGGCCGAAGTCGATACAGTCAGCCCAAATCCAGTAGTGTTATTGACTTGATTTATAAACAGTTGAGCAGCAATCGTAGCGTCTTTTGATGCAATAACTTTACAGGTTTTATCAATCACAAACTGGCCATTATAACCACTAAACTGCGCTGGAAACGGTATAATGTTATAAACATTGTCTTGACAATTGGCTGCAAATGACAAATTTAACAGATATACAAAGACAAAAAGACGAAGACAGAGCAAAGATTGGCGTTTCATGATGGTAGTTGAGAGTTAAAAATATTTTTCAAAATTAACATTTTCGCTCGAATCAGCACCAATCGCCCGAAGGCTTTTATTTTGATTTGACAAAAAAATCTTTACTTTTGATACTAAGTATTAAAACTCTTAAACCAAACCAAGCCTTGACATGAAACGTATTTTTGTTTTATCGTTTTTTTTAATCAGTCTAACGGCCAATGCCCAAAATCAAGACTCGCTCACGATTCGTAAAATATATGACGAAGCATTAGTAAACGGGCGGTCGTATGAATGGCTACG
>JAYVJH010000306.1:0-10312 GCA_043769455.1 Runella sp.
TCGCCTTTTTTTCTTACTTTGATAGTTCGATGAAAATGGACGGAGAAACACTTTTGTATCAACTGACAATGCCAGGGTTGGACGAAGAGATATTGTTTCGAGCAGTTTTATTGGGACTGTTACTAAAGTGTCTAAAAAAAAACATAAAAATTGGACAATTTAATTTGGGTAGTCCAAGCGTCTTAATCATTGGGCTACTTTTTGGACTTTTACATGGACTGACATTGACAGACGAGTTTAATTTAAAATTTGACTCTTTATACTTTCTATCAACGTTTGTATTTGGTTATGTTTGGAGTTGGATAACCTTAAAAAGTGAAAGTATTTTACAACCAGTTATATCGCACAATGTGAGTAACTTTGTGATATACTTGATAAGAATGACCAAATAAATATAGACCACGGAATGGGCTTTGTTACTTGCAGTCAAAAATAGTCATACAGACAAGCCATGCACAAACGATAAACTACGACTACAAAAATGACAATTTATGACGCTCTTTCACGATAAAAATCTCGGAACAAAACAAAAAGCACTTCGTATCAATCTCGACCGCCAGATTTATGGATCTTTTGCCGAAATTGGGGCAGGACAAGATACGGCGGCCAATTTTTTTAAAGCAGGTGGTGCATCGGGTACAATCGCCAAGACAATGTCGGCCTATGACATGAAGTTTAGCGATGCCATCTATGGAACCGAAGAAAGTGGCCGATATGTATGTGAGTCGAGACTCAACAAAATGCTCAACCACGAGTATGGTTTGTTAGAAGAACGCCTCGGCCAACAGCGTGGCGACAGTACACAGTTTTTTGCCTTTGCCAATACAGTCGTAGCCCTCAATTACCAAAAAACAAATGAAGGCCACGGCTGGCTTGGACTACGGTTTCAGCTTAGGCCCAATACCCCTTTTAATAGTGCCGTTATTCATGTCCGAATGTTGGACAATGACAGCATTTTGCAGCAGCAAGCGTTAGGTGTTATTGGAGTCAATCTTATTTATGCTTGCTTTTATTATAATCAATCGCAAGACATATTTTTACAGTCGTTGGCCGACGACCTCAATATTGACCGTTTTCAGGTGGATATGATACGAGTTAGTGGTCTTGATTTTGAACATTTTGACAATCGGATATTGAGCCTTCACCTCGTCAAATTGGGTCTTACAGAGGTAGCCATGTTTGGGCCAGACGGCGGTGTGCTACAACCATCGGAAGCACTCTACAAAAAAAACGTATTGCTACTACGTGGTCGCTTGCGGCCTATTACCAATGTTCATGTAGATATGCTTCGCAATGGCCTCAAACAATTTAAGGCCGAGCCAGAAGTCGATAACGATAAAGTGGTGATGGTGGCCGAACTCACACTCCAAAACCTCCGAGATCGCCAAGAAGATATTGACGAAAAAGACTTTTTGGACCGTGTGGATATTCTGAGTTCGATGGGCGAAACTGTTATGATTTCTAATTATCAAGAATACCATCGACTTGTGGCTTATATTGCTAAGCTAACTCGCAAAAAGATTGGACTAATATTGGGTGTACCAAACCTAAATTATATTTTTGAAGAACAATCTTATCAAAATCTACCTGGCGGTATATTAGAATCGTTTTCTACACTTTTTAGTCGTAACGTCAAGCTATTTGTTTATCCGACTTTTGATGCCGACAAAAAAATATGCACCTGCCAAAATTTTGAGGCCGCTCCCCATCTCATGCCATTGTTTCAATATTTGATAACCAACGACAAAATCGAAGACATCAGAGACTACAACGAAACCAACTTACATATCAACACCGACCGAGTGCTTGAACTCATCAAGCGTGGTGAAGTAGGCTGGGAAACCCAAGTGCCTGCCGAAGTGGTTCAGATGATTCAGGACAAATGTTTGTTTGGGTTTCCGTGTGTGGTTTTCCCGCCCCAAATGATATAGTTGCTTTTTTCTTGTAACCCAACTGAAAGCCAATTAACACAAACATTTATCTGTATCTTTGTGTTTTAGATTTGATTCTAATACATCAACAACACCATGATAGAAAGACCGATAACCGACTGGCTGCCGCTGACTAAGCAAGAAATAGAAAAACGCGGCTGGGACGAGCTTGACGTAATACTGATTTCGGGAGATGCCTATGTCGATCACCCTGCTTTTGGTACGGCCGTCATTGGGCGAATCATGGAAAGTGAGGGCTTCAGAGTAGGTATTATTGCCCAACCCAACTGGCGTGATGATTTAAGAGATTTTAAGAAATTTGGCCGCCCCAAATACTTCTTTGGCGTAACGGCCGGCTGCATGGATTCGATGGTAAACCACTACACGGCCAATAAACGTCTGCGCTCCAACGACTCTTATACACCAGGCGGAGAAGCTGGGTTTAGGCCCGACTATGCCACGATTGTTTATAGCAATATTCTCAAAGAAATCTACCCCGATGTGCCTGTGCTGATTGGAGGCATCGAAGCATCGCTACGGCGAGTTACACACTACGACTACTGGCGAGACGAACTCATGCCAAGTGTGTTGGTGGATTCAAAAGCCGATTTGCTGGTGTATGGTATGGGCGAACAACCACTACGAGACATCTTGCGATTGGTCAAAGACGGTACGCCACTCAATGCCATCAAAAACGTCAATCAAGTAGCTTATTTACAAAACATTAGTGAAAATTTGCCAACTGATAGAGACTGGGAAACCGTCCAACTGGCAAGCCATGAGGTGTGTTTGGAAGATAAAATTAAGTATGCTTCCAATTTCAAGGTCGTTGAAGTAGAGTCGAACAAATGGCAGGCCAACCGAATTACCCAACAAGTAGGCAACAAGATGCTGGTCATCAATCCACCGTTCAAAATCATGGACGAAGTCGAAATCGATAAGTCTTTTGACTTGCCCTACACCCGACAGCCACACCCCAAGTACAAAAAACGGGGGACGATTCCAGCCTATGAAATGATAAAATTCTCAATCAATATGCACCGTGGTTGTTTTGGAGGTTGTAGTTTTTGTACTATTTCGGCACATCAGGGTAAGTTTATAGCCTCACGGTCCGAAAAATCTATATTGAAAGAAGTAGATGAAATAACAAAGCACCCCGAGTTTAAGGGTTATATTTCGGACTTAGGTGGGCCGTCGGCCAATATGTTTCGTATGAAAGGCAAAGACGAATCTATCTGCGCCCGTTGTACGAGTGCGAGTTGTATTCACCCCGTGATATGCTCAAATTTGGACACTTCGCACAAGCCGATTACAGAACTCTATCGCAAGATTGATGCCAATCCAAATGTCAAAAAAGCCTTCGTAAGTTCGGGCGTACGCTATGACTTGCTGGTGGACGATTTTAACAAAAACAACCAAGACGGCAACCACGACGAGTACATGGAGCAGCTCGTAACCCGCCACGTATCGGGTCGCTTGAAGGTAGCCCCCGAGCATACATCAGACGATACGCTGAAAGTGATGCGTAAGCCGTCGTTTAAGTATTTTAGAAAATTTAAAGAAAAATACGATAAGATTCAAGAAAAACACGACCTCAGCCAACCGCTGATTCCGTACTTTATATCGTCGCACCCAGGCTGTGAAGAGGCCGATATGGCCAACCTCGCTGCCGAAACCAAAGATTTGGGGTTTCAGTTGGAGCAAGTACAAGATTTTACGCCTACGCCTATGACCGTGGCCGAAGTGATATACTACTCTGGCGTACACCCATATACGCTCAAACCCGTAAAAACCGCCAAAACCAAAGAAGAAAAGCAAGCACAAAACAAGTTTTTCTTTTGGTATAAACCCGAGTTTAAAGACTGGATTCGCAATCGCCTCACCAAACTCAACCGCCCAGACTTGGCCGAAATACTGTTGGGTACACCTCAAAAAAGCAGTTATAATAAATTCAAAAGAGAATTTACAAGTAATAAAAAGAAGCGGTAAAGAGTTGAGGTCTTTGAAATAAACTCACCCCTTTTTCTTGACCAAATATATATTTCTTTTTTGTTCGTTGGTAAATATAAAATCGGTGTTATTGACAAACAAAATAGCCTCTGCTTGGCCGCCACCCACTTTAATACAACTAAGCGGCTTATTAAAATTGACACCTGCTGAAATATCAAAGAGTAACACCTTGCCATAACTCATCAAAGCCAGCGTATGCCCGTTGGGGCTGATGCTCGCCCCCGTTACCATACTTTTGATATAAACGCTGTCTATCGGTGTAGCTGAGTAGCTACCCGCTTGCGCTGGTATGGTGTAGAGCTTTACATATCGGTTGGTGGGGCTTCGGTTTTTTGAAAACAAATAAAGATTATTGTCTTTATAAATGACTGCTTCACAATCAAAATTACGATTCGCGACTTTTGGAGGAAACTCGTGCTGGTCAGCGAAGTTAAAACGGATTTCTTGAACTGACTCTGGATTGGCTGGATTGAGTTTGTATATCCGCAAGTCTCGGCGGTCGTTGTTGTTGTTGCCAATATCAGCAATATACAGGTTTCCCAGACCATCGGCCGCTAAGTCTTCCCAGTCGTGGTTTATGAGTTTTGGGAGTGGCAATATAGACATCAGATGGCCTTTTTTGTCAATCTCAATAAGCTCGGCAACATTACCACCGTCGTTGTGTGTCCAAAATGTAGCCTTGCCATTGACCCTCGCCAAGCCTGAGGTTTCGATGGCTCTCTGTGGCAGTTTTCCTATTTTTGAGATACGATAATCGGATTTGCCACGTACAAAACCACTGCGTTTGCGCTCAGACTGACAGTTACAGAGACTAATTTTGATAGCAAAAAGCCAGTAAAAAAGTTTTATCATTTTGTGTTTCAGAAAGTCTATCTATTGAACAAACACAAATATACTTTGCTTTTGAGATATAACACCACTATCGGCACCAACGAGTCTTTATCTTTCCGTCCTCTTATTTTGTAAGGGTATTAAGCTACCCGACATGACAGAGACACTCCAAAAGCCCGCTGTGTGTTTAATATTTTGGTTTTTATCAATACTTCTGTCTGCTAATTTTCTATTTTTCGTGCTTGTATCTCTCTGCCAAATGTTATTTTATACGATGCTGTAACAATCTTGTTGCAATTGGTATTTGATTTTTTATTCTAAATGAAAGATCTAAAAAATAAGTCAAATTGAGTTGTAGTACTACATACCCCCCAAACTTTCGCCCCGTTCCATAAATACAATAAAAGGCGAACCAACGGCTCGCCTTTTGTTAAGAATTATACTTTTGCCAATAACTTTACTGCACAGTAACCTTACGAGCCACCTCGACACGCTCCGAAGTTAAGTTGATTTGCTTGGTAATGGTCTGATTGTCCGATGCGATTTGGAGTGTATAAGTACCGTCTGATAGATTGCTTACATTCATTTTGAGAGCATACTGCAAGTCGTTTTTGGCAATATTTTCAGAATAAATCTCATTGTTTTTGGCATCTTTGAGCGACACTTTTACCCAGCCTTCTGACAGTTTGACGACGTTTATGTGCAGGCTTGCATCTTTGGCAATGTAGGCACTGGCTTCAAATTTTGGTACTTGTTTGTTGCTTTTTCCTGTGGCAAAAGCAACTGACGATACTGAAAGCGCAATGGCGCAGGCGATGGTTTTTAATTGAGTTTTCATGGCTGTTTTTTTAAGAATTATTAAATTGAGTTGGCTGTTAATTCGATGAAACGAAGATACGGGCAATGTTTGGTACTATGCAATACAAAGTACACAAAAGGCAATCGAAAAGGATAAGCGGCTAAATTATGTCTTTTGTACTTTCTGTGTTAATGATGCACAAACCAAATGAAAGGTTGCACGGACACCAAAATAAATGTAGGAACTAAATTAAAATAGCGGTCGTTAAGTTTTAGTTATGGGTATGAGTAAAAGACACAATTAGTTAAAACATTTGCTATTGGTGAATACAATTACCTTCATTCACTTCATTTTTTTTATTTCCTTCATTTGTTTATGAGCAAACACGGACGAATTTTAGTAGCCATGAGTGGCGGTATAGATAGCTCGCTGGCGGCAGTAATGCTGCACGATGAAGGCTATGAAGTGATTGGTATGACCATGAAAACCTGGGATTATGCCAGCAGCGGCGGCTCAAAAAAAGAAACAGGCTGCTGCTCCTTAGACTCTATCAACGATGCAAGGACTATTGCCGTTGAGTTGGGTTTTCCACATTATATATTAGACATCAGAGCTGAGTTTGGCGACTCTGTCATCGACCACTTCACGGGCGAGTACCTCGAAGGGCGCACACCTAACCCGTGCGTACTGTGTAACACACACATCAAGTGGGACGCACTCTTGCGCCGTGCCGACAACCTCGACTGTGAGTCTATTGCTACAGGCCACTACGCCAATGTCCGCCAAGAAGCGGGTCGATATGTGGTGTCTCGGGGTATTGATTCCTGGAAAGACCAAAGTTATGTACTCTGGGGAGTGTCGCAAGAAAGCCTGAGACGAACAAAACTACCGCTTGGCAATTTGCATAAAACAGAAATCAGAGACATGGCTCGTGAGCGTGGATTCATGGACTTGGTCAATAAGTCGGAGAGTTACGAAATATGCTTTGTACCCGACAACGACTACCGAGGCTTTTTGAAACACCGACTACCCGAACTCGAAAAACAAGTAGCGGGTGGTAAGTTTGTGATGCAAGACGGCAGAGTTGTAGGCACACACGAGGGCTATCCGTTTTATACCATTGGTCAGCGCAGAGGTTTGGGGTTGGCTTTTGGCCACCCTGTGTTTGTTACCGAAATCAGAAAAGACACCAACGAAGTGGTGCTGGGTATTGATACAGACCTAATCAGAAACGGAATGTATGTAACAAAATTAAACCTACAAAAATACGAGACAATCGACAACCCATTAGAAACTACCACCAAAGTACGCTACAAAACCGATGGCACAGCGGCCACCATCGAACTCGTTGAACCAGACAAAATGCTGGTCAATTTTCATGAGGGTGTAAGTGCCATTGCCCCAGGCCAAGCAGCGGTTTTTTATGAAGGCAACGACGTGATTGGTGGGGGTTGGATTAGTAAGAGTTTTAGGCAAAATTAAAAAGTATTCTCTCGCATGAAAAAAAATAAACTTTTACATTTTGCGGTTTTGCAGTTTAGCATTTTTCTGTTTGGCACTTTCACAGCAACCGCCCAGCAATACGACATTTGTGTATATGGAGGCACGTCGGCTGGGGTTATTGCGGCCTACACGGCCAAAATAGCAGGGAAATCTGTCATTATCATCGAACCCAGCCGTCATCTCGGTGGTCTGAGTTCGGGAGGGTTGGGGCAAACGGACATTGGTAATAAATTTGCAATAACGGGCCTCTCGAAAGGGTTCTATCAGAATGTGGGCAAACATTACGGCAAGTCAGAACAATGGACATTTGAGCCGCACGTGGCCGATAGCCTATTCAAAAACGTGTACATCAAGTCCAAAAATATTCCTGTTTTGTTTGATTATGAAATAGTAAATATAAAAAAAAATAAAGGTTGGATTCAAGAAATAACGGTCAATCACGTTCAGAAAAATACCTCAAAACGTATTTCGGCCAAGATGTTTATTGATTGTAGCTACGAAGGCGACTTGATGGCCAAAGCGGGAGTAGCTTATACCGTTGGCCGTGAAGCAAACAGCCAATACAACGAAACCTACAACGGCGTACAGGTGATGACAAAGCACCAGTTTCCAGACAATATCGACCCTTATAAAATTGAGGGCGACTCGACCAGTGGCCTTTTGTGGGGAATTAGCCAAGAGCCATTGGCGGCTATTGGCAGTGGCGACAAATCGGTGCAAGCCTATAATTTTAGAATATGTTTGACCAAAGACCCCAAAAACCAAATAGCAATAGGTCGCCCAGTTAATTACGACTCTACTAAATATGAATTATTGCTCCGCCAAATAGCCATCGAAAAACCCGAACACATTAACTGGGGAGTGCTGCATATTGCCGATATGCCCAATTCTAAAACCGACATCAACAACAAAGGTGCGCTCTCGACCGATATGATAGGTATGAACTACGACTACCCCGAAGCTAACTTCAAAACCCGCCAACAAATAATAAAAGCGCACGAAGACTATACCAAAGGCTTTTTGTATTTTGTGGGTCACGACCCCAGAATGCCCTCACACCTGCGCCAACAGATGTTAGAATGGGGCTACCCGAAAGATGAATATGTTGATAATAATCATTTTAGCCCACAAATATATGTACGTGAAGCCCGGCGAATGGTAGGTGAATATGTAATGACCCAAGCCAACTGCGAAGGCAAAGCAACCGTAAACGATGGCGTAGGTATGGCCGCCTACACGATGGACTCACATAATTGCCGTAGGGTAATGGTCAGAAATCCAAAAACAGGAAAGATGATGGTCAAAAACGATGGCGATGTGCAAGTGGGTGGTTTTCCGCCTTATCCTGTCAGTTACCGAGCCTTAATTCCCAAACGTACCGATTGCCAAAATCTCATAGTGCCAGTCTGTTTGTCGGCGAGCCACATTGCTTATGGGTCTATCAGAATGGAGCCTGTGTTTATGGGTTTGGCACAAGCATCTACGTTGGCCGCAATATTGGCCATTGATTCCAACAAATCCGTGCAAAGCATAGACATCAACAAACTCAAAGCCGTCATCAAAGTCAATTGCATTATAGTCTCTGACCAATTAAAGTACTCGCACGACCAATGATGGCTTAGTTAGCTCTCCAATAGTTTAGTACTTCCCCTCAGTTGCTTTGATTTTTCCAGCGTCTTTATTCACAAAAGTAACAGTAAATGTGCCAGTTGGTACTTGTTGGCCAGCTACGGTTTTGATGGACGAAACGACCAAAATACCATCATCGAAACCAGAATAGATAAGTGGGGTGGGTGTTTTTTTGCTGAATAACAATCCATTTCCTGTACGAACTCCTACTTTGTAAGTACCCGGGCCTGTTACTTTGCCAACCACTGCTCCAACTGTTTCTTGGGTAGTGAGATTGATGGCATTAAAAACCAAAGTTTCGTTATCAATAAAAGCCGATAGGGTATTGCCAGACCAAGCTATACCGTCTATTTTCATCGTAATTTGGTTGGTGGGTACAACGTCGGCTGTGGTCGATTTGCTGCATGCACTTAAAAGTGAGAAAGTGATAAGCACTAAAATTGGGTTTTTCATAATTGAGCTTAATTTTGATTGAGTTTAATTTTTGGCAAAGTAAAGCCATTAGTCAAGAGTAGGCAATAACCATTTAAGGGATTTTTGGCAGTTTTTACTAAATGGTCATCTACTCAATCTTAAAATCAATTGTTGATTTATATATCTAATAATCAGAATATTATGAAAAATATATTTTATTGTTACTGTATAATTAACTGGTATATTTGGTCAAAAATTAAAAAGACAATAACCATTTAGGGTATTTTCTTTGTAGCATTGGGCAAACTTATTTACTCTTTTGTGTATGAACTCGTCCGACATTCCGCCGTTTCAAGAATTATTTTTTCACCCCGATTATGTGCAAGTGTGGAGAGAAGTCAATGAAAAAACGCTTGACCAACCCATCAATGCCAAGTATGCCGAGCTTTCTAAGTTGTTGGGGCAATATGCTGCGCTGAATAATCAATTTATATCGGTCTTCAATACCAAAAGCCAGCGTGTGCTGTACATGAGCGATAATTATTTGGACGTGATGGGCTATAAGTGTACCGAAGAAGATTATAAAAAATGGTCCACGTTTTATTGGATGCGGGATTTGCCTTTTGTACAGAGTTGGTTTTTTATGCAAATGACGTTGTTCTTCAAAAATACGGTTCAGGCCAAGTTGCGCCAAGCAAAAGCACAAAAATCATTAAGTTGGTATATGCACAATTTTTTGCTGCACCCACCCGAGTCCTATTTGCACCACATTAGTTTGGTTGGTACAGGGCTTGAACTAACTGCCGACGGCAGTATGCCCATTATGTTGCTGATTATCAAAGATGTAGGGAGCTTGATAAAAACCAATGGGGCTTGGTGGGCTGAGTTTTGTATCAATGGCCAAGAGAAATATTATTTTCATCAAGAGCAGAAAAAATTTCATAAAGGTAGTATTTTATCAGAAAGAGAGCGAGAGGTTTTGCTATTGGTAAAGGCGGGCAATGAAACCAAAGTCATTGCCGAACAACTATTTATAAGCCCACATACGGTGGACAAACACCGTAAAAATATGCTCGAAAGCACTGGGGCAAAAGATATTTCGACGCTGATTCAAATTTGTGAAATGGGCAAGATTATCTAAAACATATAAGACTTATTTTATGCTATTCTTTACAATGGTTTTGGTAGTTGTAAC
>JAYVJH010000307.1:0-10860 GCA_043769455.1 Runella sp.
TTGGGGCTTCATTTTGATACTTGTTCCAAATTTGGGTTGTCGTTTGGTTTTGAGAATTGTAACCTCAATCATTGCTCTTTTTATCAGACCAAAGTCAAAAAAACGATTTTTAAAAATACCCAACTACGAGAAGCCGACTTTACAGAGGCCGATTTGACAGGCTGTATTTTTGATGACTGCGACCTATCGGCGGCTACTTTTCAAAAAACGATAATCGAAAAATGCGATTTTCGGACAGCATTCAACTATGTGATTGACCCCGAAAACAATAAAGTCAAAAAAGCAAAGTTTGCACTCACTGGCATTGCTGGGCTTTTAGAAAAATATAATATTGAAATAGATTTGTTGAACTGAGCATAAAACAAACCCTTTGGTGAGAGCAAAAATAGACATATTAGAAAATGAAATCATTGAGCAATATCCCGAAATACTGCCCATACTACTACGTGACCATATCACCCAAAAAAATATCATTTGGGCTACCGACAACTACGCAGAATTGGGTAAAGAATATGAGAGTAGCGTCCAAATTTTATCCGAACTCATCACGGGCCAGCGTGGCAATGTCATCATGCCGAGGGTTCATAAAGACAAGGTTTTACAACAATCACGGTCTAAAGAAATGGCGGAGGTCTTTACGCCTTCTTGGATTTGTAATGCCCAAAACAACCTCATTGACAATGCTTGGTTCGAGAAAGACAATGTTTTTAATACAGAAATTACCTTAGAAAACGGGTCAAGGTCGTGGGTGGTGAGTCAAGAAAAAATTACCTTCCCAGACAAAAAAACTTGGAAAGACTATATCCGTGATACACGACTGGAAATGGCTTGCGGCGAAGCACCGTATATTACAAGCAGGTATGACACTACCACGGGAGATTTTATTGCCGTCGAAAACCGCATCGGAATCTTGGATAGAAAACTACGGATTATCAATGAAAATGTGGACACCACAGGCGACTGGCTAACTGCCGCCCAAACGGCTTACAAAAACACCTACGCTTTTGAATGGCAGGGCGATAGTTTGCTGCTCGCCCGTGAAGCCATGCTTGTCACTTTTATAGAAAACTATAACTATAAGTTTGACAAAGAACCATTATCAAAATCCTTGGAATATATTGCTTATATCATTTCTTGGAACGTATGGCAAATGGACGGACTCAAAGGCGTGATACCCAACTCGTGTAAAAGCAGTGAAATAGGAATTCAAACCGATATGTTTACTGAATTAAAGACAAAAAACTGCGACGGATGTGAAAAAGACCTTATTCACAAGCACAACGGCACGTATTGTTATATTAAAGATTGGGCAAATAAAGATTTAGAAACTGGTAAATCAAGCAGAAAAATCAAGTTTATAGACTTATTAAAAAACAACCGAAAATGATAAAATTTATATCACTAAAATTAAAGCTAATTTATATCTTCCGCATCAACGATGAGGCACACCAAGGATGTTTGAAAATTGGCGAAGCCACTTCTGACAATGAAAATATTTGGGGGCTTGACCCAAACAGTAAACCACTCAATGAAGCCGCTAAAAAACGGATTAATCAATACACCCAAACGGCTGGAATTGCCTACGATTTGCTATATACCGAAGTAGCAGTTTTTGCCCAAAAAGGCAATATTATCGGTTTCTCTGATGAAGAAGTCCATAACGTACTCATGCGGTCGGGCATAAAAAAGAAAATATTTAATACTGAGAAAAAAGCCAATGAATGGTTTGTAACGGACTTCGAAACCGCCAAAAAAGCCATAACAGCCGTTAAACAGGGGAAAGACTCCTTACACCCCAGCGAAACTTCGAAAGATAAAAGCCCCGTTGCCTTCCGACCCGAACAAAAAGATGCCATTGAAAGAACTAAAAAGCAATTCAAGAAAAGTAACGAAATGCTTTGGTTCGCTAAAATGCGTTTTGGCAAAACACTCTCGGCTCTACAAGTTGCCAAAGAACATCAATTTAATAGAACCCTGATTCTAACACACCGACCCGTGGTGAATGATGGCTGGTTCGAGGACTTTGACAAAATCTTCAATGATAGCCCCCAGTACGTTTATGGCTCCAAAACGAAAGGATATCAGTTTGTTACATTAGAAAAAAACCATAAAACTAAGAAAATAAAATATGTCTATTTCGCTTCCATGCAAGACCTCCGAGGTTCTGAACGAGTGGGCGGAGATTTTGATAAAAACGATGATTTATTCAACACACCCTGGGATTTTATCATTGTGGATGAAGCCCACGAAGGCACACAAACCGAATTGGGCAAAAACGTACTGAAAGCATTAAAATCCGCAAATACCAAAGTCCTCCACCTTTCGGGTACGCCCTTCAACTTGTTGGATGATTATAAAGAAGATGAAATTTTTACGTGGGACTACGTGATGGAACAAAGGGCAAAAACCGATTGGGACAAAACCCATTTTGGCGACCCAAACCCTTATGCCTCTTTGCCCAAATTAAATATCTTTACCTACGACCTCGGCAAAATCCTTCGTGGTTTTATTGATGAAGTAGTCGCCTTTAATTTTGTTGAGTTTTTTAGGGTGAATCAAAACGGAGATTTCTTACATCATAAATCCGTACTTTCATTTTTAAACCTTATCTGTAAATTCGATACTGAAAGCAATTACCCCTATTCCACAACAGAATACCGTGATAATTTCCGCCATTCGCTCTGGATGGTGCCAGGGGTGAAGGAAGCCAAGGCTTTGAGTGCATTGCTCCAAACGCACCCCATCTTTGGGCAATTCAAGATTGTGAATGTAGCGGGCGAAGGAGATGACGATGAAAAAGAAGAGGAAGCCCTTGCAAAAGTCAAGAAAGCCATTGGTGGTGATAAATCCCATGAAAAATATACCATTACGCTGTCGTGTGGAAGATTGACCACGGGCGTTTCCGTAAAAGAATGGACTGCCGTTTTTATGTTGGCTGGCTCGGCTAATACTTCCGCTTCTACTTATATGCAGACCATTTTCAGAGTACAAACACCCGCCACTATCAACGGAAAGGCAAAAGAGGAGTGTTTTGTGTTTGATTTTGCCCCCGACCGCACGTTGAAAGTAATTGCCGAAGTCGCCAAAATGTCTGCCAAAGCGGGGAAAACCTCGGGTAAAGACCGAGAAATTATGAGCGAATTCCTCAATTTTTGCCCCATTATTGCTTTTGACGGTTCACAAATGAAGCCCTACGATGTGAAAGGGATGCTTGAACAACTCAAAAAGGTTTACGTAGAACGGGTGGTAAGAAATGGTTTTGAAGATAGTTATCTCTACAACAACGAACAATTGATGAAGTTAGGGAAACTTGAATTAGAAGAATTTGAGGGACTCAAAAAAATCATCGGTAGCACCAAAGCCATGCCCAAAAGTGGTGATATTGACGTGAACAAACAAGGTTTTACCGAAGAAGAATATCAAAAACAAGAAACTGCCAAGAAAAAACAAGCATCCGAACTAACCGAAGCCGAAAAGCAACTGTTGGCTAAAAGATTGGAACAAAAGAAAACCCGAGACAATGCCGTTTCTATTCTCAGGGGCATTTCTATTCGTATGCCTTTGTTGATTTATGGGGCAGATGTAAAGAACGAAGAAACAGAAATCTCGATAGACACCTTTGCCGATTTGGTCGATAACCAATCGTGGGAGGAATTTATGCCCAAGGGCGTAACCAAAGCTACTTTTCGGAAATTTAAAAAATACTACGAACCCGACGTGTTTAGTGCCGCTGGCAAACGCATCAGGGCATTGGCAAAAGCAGCCGACAACGAAACCATCGAGGAACGCATTGAGCGAATTACTGCCATTTTTGCCACCTTTCGTAATCCCGACAAAGAAACAGTCCTTACGCCCTGGCGGGTGGTGAATATGCACTTGGGCGACTGTTTGGGAGGCTATGTGTTTTTGGACGAAACCCGACAAAAGACCATCGCCCAGCCGCAGTATGTGTGGCAGGAAGGCGTTACGAAAGATGTGTTCTCGCCCGATAGTAGAATATTAGAAATCAACTCAAAATCGGGGCTGTACCCGCTCTATGTGGCATACAGCATCTACCGCCAAAGGCTGGCACAACAACACCCCAACCAAGACCCTGCGACCCTGACCGTGGCCCAACAACAAGCCCTCTGGGACTTGACCGTAGCCGAAAACGTGTTTGTGATATGCAAAACGCCCATGGCCAAAAGCATTACCAAACGCACACTCGTGGGCTTCAGAAACGCCCCTGTAAATGCCCGCTTTTTTGAAGACCTCATCAACCAAATTGCCAACAAACCCGACAGCTTTGTGGCAAAAGTAAAAAAAGGAAAAAGCTATTGGAACACCAACAACAACAACGACAATATGAAATTTAACGCAATCGTAGGAAATCCACCGTATCAAGTATTGGACGGAGGAGGTTCTGGGGACAGTGCAAAACCTGTTTATAATCTTTTTGTAGATATTGCAAAAGCGATTAAACCAGATTATTTAAGTATGATTATACCAGCAAAATGGTATTCAGGAGGAAAAGGTTTGGACACTTTTAGAAATGAAATGCTCAATGATAAACGTATTTCATATTTAGCGGATTATCCAGATTCACGTGATTGTTTCCCATCTGTTGATGTTGCTGGTGGCATTTGTTACTTTTTGTGGGATAAAAATTATATTGGTGAATGCTCTTTTGAAAGTTTTTCAAATGGTAGTTCTACACAAAACAGTAGAAACTTGAATGAATACGACACGTTAGTTAGACATTTAGAAGCGGAAAATATAATTAAGAAGATTCAAACTCAATCCAAAGTATTTTTATCGACTATTGTTTTCAGTCGTAATCCTTTCGGACTTACAAATAAAAAATTAACAAATTCTACCGATTTTAATGATTCTATTTCTGTATTCAGTAGTACAGGTATATTTTACGTTAAAAAAGAAGAAATAGATACAAATTCTGATTTAATATCACTTTGGAAAGTAATCATTTCAAAAACAAGTTCTGAACACGCAGGTCAAACAGATAAGCAAGGGAGAAAAAGAGTGTTATCTCGTATTGAGACCCTTCCACCAGACTTTGTTTGTTCTGAGTCGTATCTTTTAATGAGTGTTTTTGAGAATCAAGAAGAAGCCGAAAAATTAACAAAATATCTTTCATCAAAATTTTCAAGATTTTTGTTATCGACAATTTTATTAACACAAAATATTTCAAAGGGAATGTTTTCGTTCGTCCCTCTCCAAGACTTCACCACCAATTCAGACCTTGATTGGGGTCAATCTATTGCTGAGATAGACCAGCAATTATACAAAAAGTATGGTTTGAGTGAGGCGGAGGTGGCGTTCGTAGAGCGCATGATAAAGCCGATGTAGGGCTGATGGGTGGGTTTTTCCTTGTACTAAATTGTTTTTGTTTTGGGTATAATACAATGAAATTTGAGTAAATTTGTTTCTTAAACAGAGCAACCAGTGGAAAAAATAAAATTACGGCATAATTTAGGTTTGTTAGCTGAAGCCTTTCAGTTGAACATCGTCCCCGAATGTCAGGACTTAAACGATTGGCTTGGCTTTAGCTTTGACTTAGACTCCCACGAGCAAAAAAGCATAGATTATTTACATGAACAAGTAAAAATAGATGGTAAATACTGGAACGAAGAAGAACTAAAAATTCGGTTTATTGGAGGCTTGTTCGCTATTGCTAATATTGATACCCCCAACCACCTCAAAGTATTTTATGAACGTCAGCTATCAGCCATTATCAATGATCAAACACTAAACGTAGTAACCGACTGCTTAGTAGCAACACCCCTTAAATTCAATACACCCAGCAAGCCCTATTTTTTTTTACAAGAGCGGTACGCCGCCCGATATAAGAAGGGAAGAGGCGAAGCCAAAGATCCCGAAGCCCAAATGCTTTCGGCAATGCTTATTGCTCAGTATAAAAATCAAGATGAGCAGCCGCTTTATGGTAGCTATGTGATTGGGCAGAATGTATATTTTTCTACACTTGTGGGTAAAGACTATTGTAGCAGTCGCCAGTTTGATGCCACAGAAAAAAACGACCTGCTACAAATCGTTTTCGCTCTCCGAAACCTTAAAAATTTGGTATTGAAACGAAAGCCATTACATTAAGTAGGTTTCATAGAGCGCATGATAAAGCCGATGTAGGGCTGAAAATTCTTTGATGTGATACAGATGAATGTTCAAAAAATAGATACTTTTTCAGGTCATCGAGACTGTGTGTATGCACTGACGAGAGCAGCGACAGAATCAGCGTTTTTTTCGGCTGGTGGCGATGGGCAAGTTGTATTATGGGACTTGGCTCGGCCAGATGTCGGTACGTTGGTAGCGCAAGTGCCTGCCTCTGTCTATGCGCTGGCCTTTGATGCCAATAAAAACCAACTTTGGGTAGGCCAAAACTACGAAGGTATTCAGGTCATTGACCCTTTCCAAAAAACAGTCGTAACATCGATAAATATTACTTCGGCAGCGATTTTTGATATTCAATTATTTCAAAATCAAGCCTTTATTGCACAGTCAGACGGTGTTGTTACGGTGATGGACGTTGAACATTTTGCCGTCAAACGCCACATCAAAGCCAGTACCCAGAGCGCACGTTGTTTGGTCGTTAATTCACAAAAAAACGAAATAGCTATTGGTTATAGCGATCACCAAATCAGAGTTTTTGATATAGACAACGGTAATTTAAAGTATGTACTCGATGGCCACACCAATTCTGTTTTTACGGTTCAATATTCGCCCGATGGCCGATTTTTACTGTCAGCGGGGCGAGATGCTCACTTACGAATTTGGGACGCTGCCGCTGACTATAAGCCACTTAAAGCTATTCCTGCACATCTATTTGCCATCAACCACATTGTGTACAGCCCCGACGATCAATATTTTGCTACGTGCAGTATGGACAAGTCTATCAAAATTTGGTCAGCAGCTACTTTTCAGTTACTCAAAGTTATAGACAAAGCCCGACACGCTGGCCATGGCACGTCCATCAATAAACTGTGGTGGTCGGCTTATAATCAGCAGCTCGTTTCGGCCAGCGATGACAAAAAAATAGCCGTTTGGGAAGTTTTGAAAATTCAGTAAAATCTCAAGTCTCTGATAATGAGGGATTTGTTTTTTTGAGTTGAAATAATATTTGGCAATAAGTATCTTTGACAAAATTATGAAACAATTTGAAACATACATCACATCTCGTATATTTGACTTCTACCATTGCTATCAGAGACAATTTGCCATCAAAAAAACCAGTCATGTATCAGACCATCGTCATACCGTTTTGATAACTCTTTGAGTACTATTATTTTTGGGTGAGAGGGACTCAGAAAATATACTTTGTTAGAGTACGGTTGCACACTATCCAGAAAAAACACGTACTTTTGCCTACATTACATAAATCTAATTGACCAAAATGCGTAAAGAAAAAACAGTAGATTTTCAGATAAAATGGGCGTGGCACGCCATTTCGAGAATGTATAACAATTACGCATTTCAGCACGATATGACGATAGCCATTGGTTATGTATTGTTGAATATAGACATCGAAAACGGCACACCAGCTACCAAGATTGGCCCCTCGATTGGTATGGAGCCTCGTAGCCTGACCAGAATGTTGAAAACTCTCGAAGAGCGTGGCTGGATACGCCGAGAAGCCGATGAAACAGACAAACGATTTGTGCATATTCATATTACAGAATTGGGAAAAGAAAAACGAGAAATTGCCCGAGAAGGTGTTATTAAGTTTAATAGTCTGGTAAGAGATACAATTCCGTTAGATAAATTGGCCGTTTTTTTTGAAGTTATCAACGAACTAAGCCGTATCGTTGAAGACGAAAATAGTAAAATCAAAGCCGAGGCGGTCAGTCAATGATTTGTTACAATACTGTTGTCAAATCAAAAAATGTTTGAATGGGAGTTAGAACAAAAATGTTTTTAAAACGGTTATGGTTGTAAATTATAATCTATGACCGAATCGCCTGACTTTGCTCGCAAAAAACAAAATTTATTTATTTTTTTGTGTGGTATTTTTCTCACTAATGCCATTATTGCAGAGGTTATTGGTGCCAAAATATTTTCAGTCGAAGCGTTGCTGGGGTTGATGCCCGCACAAGTGCCTGTTTTTGGTACGCAGTTAGACTTCAATATGTCGGCTGGGGTCGTGAACTGGCCAATCGTTTTTATCACTTCGGACATTATCAATGAATATTTTGGTAAAAAAGGCGTACAACGTATTTCTTTTTTGACGGCAGGGTTTATTTGTTACACTTTTATTGTCGTTTATGCTACCACGCTATTACCGCCCGCACAGTTTTGGCTCGATGTCAATAGTATAGATTCACTGGGCAATTCACTAAATATAAACGGGGCTTTCAATAAGATTTTTCAACAGGGTTTGGGTATTATGCTTGGCTCGATTGTTGCTTTTTTGGTGGGTCAGGTTTTGGACGTAACCATTTTTTCGTGGCTTCGCAAACGGACTGGTTCGGGTATGTTGTGGGTCCGTGCCACTGGCTCAACGCTGTTTTCGCAACTTGTCGATAGTTTTGTGGTCATTGTGATTGCCTTTTATATTTTTGGTAATTGGTCGCTGCTCACTGTCTTGCAGGTGGGTACAATCAACTATATTTACAAAGCCATTATTTCGTTATTGACAACGCCCATCTTGTATGTAGCTCACAATGTGATAGATAACTATTTGGGCAAAGAAAACGCTAAAAGACTAACGGCAGAGGCGGCAGGTGAAATATAATTGTCGACCGAAAACAAACAATTATTTTAAATTTAGTGTTGTCTGATTGTTGAGTACCTACAAGAGAGCCAATATGTGGCTCGTCCGTCGATAGAATGTTGCAGACAAACTTTCTGGTGATTCGTCGGCTTGAAATTTATCAACTCAAAAATAATATAGAAAGAAGCCTGGTAGGGAAGCCTTCGCTCCAAGCGAAGGCTTCCTTAACGCAAAATCTAAATTTACTGAAAATTTTTACTAATTTATCTATGAATAACAACAAAGTCGCTGTGTTCCGAAAGGCGCACTTCAATGCGGCGCACCGTTTGAATAATCCGTTGTGGACGGATGAAAAGAATACAGCCATTTATGGCAAATGTAACAACACCAACTACCACGGCCACAACTACGACTTGATTGTGAGAGTTGTTGGCGAGATTGATGCTGACAGCGGCTATGTGATTGACCTCAAAGTATTGTCGGACATAATAGACGAGCAAATTGTAAGCCGATTTGACCATAAAAACCTAAATTTGGACACCGAAGAGTTCAAAGACTTGAATCCATCTGCCGAAAATATGGCTATCGTGATTCATACTATTTTAACACAATATTTAGACCCAAAATTTAAAATTCAAATCAGATTATATGAGACCGAACGAAACTTTGTTGAATACCCAGTTGATTGATTTAGAGCCGATTGACTTAGAAATGATTGAGTCTTTTGGCGATGAACACATAGGTAGCTGCAATGCCGATACACCCATGCGAGCCAACGCTTTTGAGATGTCGGACAATGAGAAAATTACGACTATTGAGCGGCATTTTAAGGCCATCATGGAAACCCTCGGCATGGACATGACCGACGACAGCCTCAAAGGCTCGCCTCGGCGCGTGGCTAAGATGTATGTGCAAGAAATTTTTAGCGGCCTCAATCCCGCTAATAAACCCAAGATTACGCTTTTTGAAAACAAATACCAATACAACGAAATGCTCGTTGAGCGAGACATTAGTTTTTATTCTAATTGTGAGCATCACTTTGTACCTATTTTTGGTAAAGCCCACGTGGCTTATATCTCGTCTGGGCAGGTTATTGGGCTATCAAAACTCAATCGCATTGTTCAATATTTTGCCAAACGGCCACAAGTTCAGGAGCGACTCACGGTACAGATTGGTACAGAACTATGTAAAATATTAAAGACCGACAACGTGGCCGTATTGCTCGATGCCAAACACTTGTGCGTGTCGTCTCGTGGTATAAAAGACGATTCAAGTAGTACAATTACGGCTTTTTATGGTGGTAAATTTAAGGAAGATGCCACAAAAGACGAATTTTTGAAGTATGTTTACAATGGATAGAAACTGAGTACAAACAACGACATAACTTTGTAGAACGAGCGACCTCTTGCACTCGCTCGTTTCTATCGAGTGAAGACTGTCGCACTGGCTCTGGGTGCGCATGGCTCTGAGCCATCGCTCGGTTTTGCTGAGTGATAGCTGTCGCAATCCCTCTGGGCGATGTATCGTTCTCGACTGATTAAAAAAAATCATATTGATCCATGAAAGCCTACTTCTCAATATTGCTTTTGTTTTGTGCCAATGGCCTCAGCTATGGCAGTAGCCGTGTAGTTGTTTCAGATTCGGTTGTCAAAAATCGGGTCGATATTATTGAGAACGTAACAACAAAAACGTATAGATTTAGGAAAGAAATACTCAGTAAATCAAAATTAGATTCATTACTAAAAAGTACTCATGATGAGCAAATTGACGAATATGTAAATCAGTCAAATAGTAAGAACAAGACGGGCAATTTTTTGTTTTGGATATTTGGCTTGACTCTGGTAGCGGCCGTGATATTGACCCTTGCTTTGTTTGAAGCTATTTTTTATTGGATTTTCAAAAACAAATCAGCCAATTTTACTCCCACGATCGTTTTTATTTATCTATCAGACATTGCGTTCATTACGTCTGGTATATTTGGTATTGTATCCAAAAAAAAGGCTCGTTTACTCAAACGCAAAGCCGTGGAACGTTACAACGAAATTCACTCTACATGACGATTTTTTGATATTGTACTAAAAAGGCTTATTTTAGTGTTCTTAACCACCTAAAACAAGCCTTATGAATTCCGAAGAGTCCGA
>JAYVJH010000308.1:0-9305 GCA_043769455.1 Runella sp.
AAACGAGTTTTATATAGTGGTGAGTAGAGTTGCGAGTAGTCGGCTTGTCTATTGGTCAAATAGTTAAAATCAACTACATTTGTTCTGAGTCTCTCTAAATTTTGCTGAATGTAGCGTGGGGCATTTGTGTCGTTTAGTACAACGTGTTCCATCCAGAGGTCTTTGTGTAGGTCTATTTTTTTGCCCCTGAATGCCGAAATCGGAATATGATTACAACGCATACTTTGCTCAATTTCAGCGTCTGTTATTCCGCCATGCGGGAAAGTCCTAAATTTACGAACAATATAATCTCTGTTGTAGCAATATGAATATTCAAAGATAAGTGTTTTGTGCCATTGGTCAGAGTAGCCAATATGATCCGACCGCAGCAAGCCCATATCTAATTCGCCTTTTGCAGCTCTGATTTGTGCAACCGTTACAAGTGGAGTAGAGCGAACAGCGTGCCAAAGATTATCAAAGTCATACCAAAATCGGCGGCGCGGTACGAAGACCATTCCCGTTTGGCTGGCCTTTACTTTTTGTTCTAAAAGTTCATAGTTAGCGGAGTCCGAAATCAAGTCAATCGTTTCGTCAGCATCTGAAAGCAACACCCATACGTTGTCGTCATATTTGTCAATAATATACTGCCGAGCCAACGACCGCTGTCTTCGCTCTGAGTCCATACCTTGTTTGTCGATTGTATCTGACGAGTAGTCGATTGCTTCGTGTTTGAGGCTTCCAGATATAATATGAATACGGTCTCTGAATGGTGCAAAGCGAGCGTCTGAATCAATCACTTCTTGTGCAAACACCCCTTTGTACTCGCCCTGAAAAGAGTATTCGTTTTCGACAATAATCCACTCACTGATGTAGTTACCGCCCAAAATGAGCTTAATGAGCAATATTTCTTTTTCGTAAGGCTCGCTAAATAAAAAAGCGTCGATGAGTTTCATAAGTCAGTTTACCAATTTTAAACCAGTAGTAAAGTTTGCTATATTACCAACTTTACTACTGGTTATATATCAAAATTCTTCTACAACTAATTTACGCTGCAAAGGATCTTGCTCCATAATTAGTTTATCTGTATAAAATGAATCGTTGCGGAAGTGTGTTGTTGATATTTCTTCAAAAATCACGCCATGCTCAGAGTAGAAAGCGTGTAGGTCGCCACGCTCTAAGGTAATAATATCGCCTTTTGAAAGTGTACGACTGATACCGTTGAGGATAAGCGTAAAGCTGCCACTCATGATGTGGAAGGTCTCTTCTTTTTTGAGGTGCTTTTGCTCTGGGTGATGTTGGCCTGCAAACATCACGATTATTTTTTTGCAATATTCACGATTTACCAGATTGATTAGCACACAACCAAATTGTTCAAATCGTTCTACGCCGTAGTGATACGAAAGTTCTACTTCGGCTTTGTCGTTGAGTACTATCCCGGCTTCGGCCATCATGCCCTTGGCTTGGTGAATATACTTCCTGATGCGGTGGTAGCTATCTTCGGTATAATTTTCAAAAACACCTTTATTGACTATATAATCTTGACTTGCTACAAATCTGGCACGCAAGCGACCAAACTCACCAGAGGTAAGTTGTCCTTCTTGGCATGGCATAGCAAAATATACGTCTTGTGGCAAAATCGTTTCACCTTTTTTGACAGTACGATTGACAAACACACCACGCTTCAGCGATAGCAACGACTCCGACTCAACGGCTGGCAATGCCTTGATGTCTTCGCCCAAAATCACGTTGGCAGTTTGGTAAGCACTAAGCCACTTGGCCACTTGCTCGGGGTTCATTGAGTAGTTGTTGAGCGTAATAGTATCAGTCGGTACTCCTACGTGGCGTTCAAAAATCTCAGCACCTACGGCAGTCGCTATTTGTACTACATTGGTATTTTCGGGGTCTTCGTGGCCAGAGTACCCTATCGTAACGTTGGGGTAGCGAGCTTTGAGTTTCTTAACAAAGTTGAGGTTGAGGGTGTCATTGGGGCTTGGATAAATACCCACACAGTGCAAAATAGCAAAGTTTTTGTTGCGATGTTCAAAATACGACACAACGCTGTCTATTTGGTCAATATCAATTCCACCTGTCGAAGCAATAATAGGCTTGTCTGTTTGAGCGATTTTGTTGATAAGTGGCCAGTCGTCGGCACTGCAACTTGCTATTTTGATGACTTCAATTTTGTGCTTGACAATCAAATCTACCGAGCGTTCGTCAAATGGCGTACAAATCGTTATTAACCCTTCGGCCCTACACGCCTCGACCATTACCTCAAACTGCTCTGCTGTAAGCTCTGTACTCAAAAAACGACTAATGTGTTTTGCCTTGGTGTCGTGTCGGTAGTCGGGGTGAATAAAAGTGTCGAGGTCTCGATATTGAAACTTTACACCTGCCTTGACACCATGCTGACGGGCTATGGCCGCCATTTCTTTGATAATACGAACGCCGTGTTCTACACTTCCTTGGTGGTTGTTTGCCATTTCAAAAATGAACAAACCTGAGAAATCAAAATTAGAAGACATTTATAAACGAATGATGAATGATGAATGATAAATGATGAATTTTAAATCACCATTATCTACTTATTTTTTGATGTTACGTGTTTTTATTGAGGGCAAATTTAGCTATTTAATTATGATTTTTCTAAGATATGTTAAACAACATTTTCATTAGCGGCGATTTATCCAATAAAATATGCTTGATAAATGCTATTTTTGTACTCAATTTTGTATTTTCGCAAATCTGACAATCATTGATTGAAATGAATTTAGGACGTTTAAAAGAGCTATATAGTCACGAATTAACAGAAAGAATTACTCCCTTTTGGTTGAAATACAGCCCAGACCCTGTTTGGGGGGGGTATTTTAATGTCATTACCTCAAAAGGGGAAGTTGTGGTGGCCGACAAAGATATTGTCTGGCAGGCGCAACAATGCTATACTTTTATTGAATTATTCCGATACAACAATTCTGTACCCGACTTCTTGGTTTATGCTCAATCTGGGGCTGATTTTTTATTGAAAATAACTGAAAATCAAAAAACTGACTGGCCCAAAGCGGTAGATAGAACAGGTCGTATCGTTCTGATGACCAACAACTACGAAGCTGAGGCGTATTGTTCACTGGCTTGGGCTGCCATGTACGACCTCTCAAACGAACCAAAGTATGCCGCTGCCGCCAAGCAAACATTATTAAAACTATTAAAAAAAAGAGACAAAAAATACGCTACTTTCGATACTGGAATACGGCAACATAAAAACATCGGCGAACTTACAGCCATAGCCAAAGTACTACTTGAAGCCAGAGCGATAGTTGGAGAAAAATATTTTATCGAAAAATCAATGTTGCTATTGAGCGAGTTAGATAGTCATTTTTGGGAACCAAGAGCCGACATAATCCTCGAAAACGTGGCACTTTCTGGTGGCTATTGTGAGAGTATCAAGGGGAGGCGTGTCAATGTTGGTAAAATTTTTGAGGCGGCAGTAGTGTTTATAGATTTGGCGATGATTCTAAAAAAGAAAAAGATAGTTCAGAAACTCACTAAACAAATAATTTATATAGCCAACAACACTTGGGACGAAAAATATGGTGGATATTTTTCGGTTATGGACATCAAAAGTGCAGATGGTATTGATGCCGAATATCAAAATAAAATTTTGTCAGTGCAGTTGGCTGCTTTGCTGGCTTTGCAAAAAATAAGCCCGACAACAAATAATTTTGAAATAGAAAAACTCTGGCAACGCACCCACGACTATGCCTGGCTTCATTACCCCGATCGCTCAACTGAGGGCGAATGGAAACACCTATTGAACCAGCAAGGTGAGCCAATTACCAAACTAAAAGCCTCACCGACTCATGGTGCGTACCAGTCGGTGAGGCTTTGGGTAGAATTATTGAGAACAATGTAAAAACTACTTTTTGGCTCTCTTTTTTTCCATCAATTTTTTATAATAAGTCCACGATGTTTCGTTGGGGCGAGTGTCATCGACCGACGGAGCGACTTTGTAGTCGGGATAGTTGGTGTTAATTTGGTCTTTTAGCACTTGTGGGAGGTCGTCAAATGATTTTACTTTTTTGCCAATACCCGTAAAAATCATCTGGCCAGCTTTGTCGCCCATATCAAGCCAAGGCAACCATTTTGATACACGAGTCCAGCCAATCAAGCTATTGACCGATTTGGTTGTATTGGGGTCTGTTAGTTCAGACATTGGCGTAATGGTCTGAAAAATCTCCATGGCTTGGTATGTTCCACCGATTTGGTCTTGGTAGTCGCCACCGAGTGGGTTAGTATAAAAAAGCGGTACTTCGGTGAGGTCAAACCAGTAGCCATCTTTTTCGTAGCCTTTTAGTTTAAATGGTGTTTTGCCGTCGTTACCCATCGCATAGCTCGGCCCGCGGCCATTGACGGGGTCGTTGGCAATATGAAACACCTCTACTTCTTTGCCAGTAAATGGGTTTTTCCAAGTTTTGAGTACTTCGCCTGTTTGTGGGTCTTGATAAAACAACAATTCACGAGATACGTGTTTCCAGCCATAGCCTTTTATCGAATCGACAACTGTTTTACTGGCTCGAACGTTCATACCATTGTAAATAAACAATAAACGGTCTTTTTCGCCTGGTACACGACTAAATACATTGCCCGACCAGAAATAAAAACAGTTTTCGGCATCGGTCAAACTCGACGTAACCTTGCGGTTCATTTTTATGGCATCGGTCGGATTGTTCAAACTAAGCCGTTCCATGGGAGGTGGAGGTGGTGCAATTTTAGATTTTTTTTGGGCCGACACCAACTGCGTTGTTACCAATAATAATAAAAGTAGCAGTGTTTTTTTCATGTTTAACTTGTTTAAGAGTTTGACTATTTGTTAAATTTTTAGAACTATTTCCAGTACCAAGTTAAATATTTTAATTTGATAATACAAAAAGAGAAAATATTTTTACGTTTTGAGTAACCACCCGAACGCACTCAGTAATCAAAACACTCTACAAAGTAGCTGATTTGATTTTAATTTCGGACTGGTGGTATGCTTGCGAATAGGGGGGGATTGAGGCTGTTAGCCAAGCGTTGCCACCTACGGTAGAGTCGTGGCCTATTACTGTATTGCCGCCCAATATTGTTGCATTGGCATAAATCACAACATTGTCTTCGATGGTTGGGTGTCGTTTGGTTTCGGCCAATGACTTTGAAACGCTCAATGCCCCCAGCGTTACGCCCTGATAAATCTTAACATTGTTGCCTATTTGGGTTGTTTCACCGATGACTACGCCCGTACCATGATCAATAAAAAACGACTGACCAATTTGTGCTTTTGGGTGAATGTCAATACCTGTTTTTTGGTGGGCATATTCAGTAAACATTCGGGGCAAGAGTGGTATTTGCAACTCAACTAATGCATGAGCCAATCTATAAACGGCTATGGCACAAAACCCAGGATAAACGGCTATTACTTCTTCGATACCCGCCGAAGCGGGGTCGTTGTCGGCAATGGCTTTGGCATCGAGTAGTAGATTTTCGTAAATTGATGGTAATTTTTCAAAAAATGCCTCAACCAATACCAACTGGCCATCGGGCAAATGGCTATGTAGTGGGCCGAGAATACAGTCTAATTTATCTTTTAGTACCAAGTACGACGATTGCAGATTGAAGGTAATTGAGGCGCAGTCTTGGGTAATAGGAAACAAAAACCGCATCAAGTCGTTTACAAATTCACCAGTATCGCTATAAGACGGTAGTCGATAGATATATTGATGGTTTTGAGATTCTAATCGGGCAAAAAATGGGTTGTTCATTGTTAAGTGGTTTTCAGTAGTTTGATGTAAGATTTGACAACTTTTTAAAAAGTTGTCAAATCTTACATCAAAATTACCTTTGGGCTTCTACAACAGCAATAGCTACCATATTGACAATTTCTCTGACCGAGCTACCCAATTGCAACACATGAACGGGCTTGGCCAAACCAAGTAATATGGGGCCAATGGCTTCATATTCGCCTACTTCTTTTAGTAAATTATAGGCAATATTGCTGGCCGAAAGGTTCGGGAATATAAGCGTGTTGGCATCACCAGCGGCGAGGGTAGAAAACGGATAATTTTCGTTCAATAGCTCCATATTAAACGGCAAGTGCGCTTGCATTTCGCCATCTACTATTAGTTTGTCGTTTTGTGCGTTTAGTAGTGTCAATGCTTTGCCCATTTTGACCGCATCGTCGCCTTTGGCACTACCAAAGTTTGAGTAAGACAGTAGCGCAATGCGTGGCGTGATGTTAAACTGCTGTACTGCTTTGGCAGTCAAGTTTGTTATTTCGACTATTTGCTCGGCAGTCGGATTTTGATTTACCGTTGTGTCAGACAAAAACAACGGGCCTCGTTTAGTTAGCAAAATATACATTCCAGATACTTTATCAACACCAGATGCTTTGCCAATGACTTGCAACGCTGGGCGAATAGTGTCTGGGTAATTTCTGGTTAAGCCCGAAATCAGGGCATCGGCTTGGCCACTGTTTACAAGCATTGCCCCAAAATAATTACGGTACTGCATTGTTTTGCGGGCTTCGATTGGGGTCATGCCTTTGCGTTTTCGTTTCTGGTAAAACTGTTCGGCAAACTGCTCGATATGTGCTTCTTGTTCTGGTGTTTTTGGGTCGATGATTTCGATGCTGTCCATCTCCAATCCATTATCGGCTATCATTTTACGAATTTTAACTTCATTACCCAACAAAATAGGTATCGCTATTCCTTCGTCTTGCACTTGTTGAGCGGCTTTGAGTACCTTAAAGTTTTCGGCATCGGCAAAAACTACTCGCTTGGGGGCTTTTTTTGCTTTGTTGATAATAAACTTAGAAATCTGGTCTTCTTTGCCGAGGCGTTTGTCCAATTGCACATTGTATGCCTCCCAGTCGGTAATGATATGTTTGGCTACACCGCTTTCGATGGCTGCTTTGGCTACGGCTGGCGCAACGCTCGTCAGCAAACGTGGATCGACTGGTTTGGGTATAATATAAGTGCGGCCAAAAGTTAGATTGGTTTCGTTGTAGGCCAAGTTTACCATGTCTGGTACTGGTTTTTTGGTCAATTCGGCCAAGGCACGTACGGCGGCGAGTTTCATGGCTTCGTTGATTTCGCTGGCTCGCACGTCCAATGCGCCCCTAAATATATAAGGAAAGCCCAACACGTTATTAACCTGATTGGGATAATCAGATCGGCCTGTGGCCATTATAATGTCTGGGCGAGCAGCGATAGCATCTGGGTACGGAATCTCGGGGTCGGGGTTGGCCATCGCAAACACTATTGGGTCGTTGGCCATAGACCGCACCATGTCTGCCGATACGATATTGGCCTTCGAGAGTCCCAAAAATAAATCAGCACCAACCAACGCATCGGCCAATGAAGCATAACTACGGGGCGACACAAAGCCTTTTTTCATCTCGTCTAAGTCTGTCCGTGAGCCGTTTATGTGGCCTTTACTGTCGAACATATCAATATTTTGGACATTTACGCCCAATGCCACATACAACTTTGAGCATGAAATAGCCGAAGCACCTGCCCCCGAAACTACCATGCGAATGTCGCCGATGTTTTTGCCAACCAACTCCAATGCGTTGAGCATAGCAGCGGCACTGATGATGGCCGTTCCATGCTGGTCGTCGTGCATGACGGGGATATTCAGCTCGGCTTTGAGTCGTCTTTCTATCTCAAAACATTCTGGGGCTTTGAGGTCTTCGAGATTTACGCCCCCAAAAGTAGGCTCCATTATTTTGACAGTACGAATAAACTCTTCTACGTCTTTGGTGTTGAGTTCTATATCAAAAACGTCTATGTCGGCATAAATTTTAAATAATAGTCCTTTGCCTTCCATCACAGGTTTGCTTGCCTCTGGGCCAATATCGCCTAAGCCCAATACTGCTGTTCCGTTGCTGATAACTGCCACCAAGTTGCCTTTGGCCGTGTATTTATAAACATCTTCTACATTTTTAGCAATCTCCAAACAAGGCTCGGCTACACCTGGCGAATAAGCCAGCGAAAGGTCGAGTTGGTTGTTGGTTTCTTTGGTTGGTATTACTTCGATTTTGCCGGGGCGGCCTTTGGAGTGGTAGTAAAGGGCATCTTCACGACGGATTTTTTGATTCATAACAGGTCTTAGTTTGATTTTTGGTAGAATAGGCCGCAAGGTACAAACGAAACCAATACGCACGACCACTTGGCTATAATTTTATGCTTAAAGCCTCGTTTTTATCGTTATCTTTGTGGCTTGAAAAGAAAATTTTATGCCTATGTAAAGCTACCTTTTAGTAACTTTACAGTCAAGTATAATCTAACTACCCAATCGAAAAAAGCATTATATTTGCAAAAAATCTATAATTCATGGAAACATTGACTATCAAGCAAGAATTTCATAAACTAATTGACGAGATACCAAGCGATCAGCATCTTTGCGATTTATTTGAATCAGTAGCTATTTTTGCTAAACAAAAAACAGATGTTTTAGACGATTTATCTGTATTTGAACTCGAACGTTTAGATAAATCAATTGAACAAATTGCACTTGGCCAAGTAGTTTCTAATACTGTTATGCGTGAAAAATATAATCAATGGCTTACGAAATAATTTGGACTGAAAAGACTACTGAAGACTTCGACACCTTGGTAGAAAATTTAACTCTCTATAAATCTGTCAATTATGCTATTAAATTTGTAAATACTTTTTACAAAAAACTTGATATGATAGCTTTAATGCCCTTTTTGGGTGTTCAATCGCAAAAACGAAAAGGAGTGAGGAGATTAGTAATTACCAAAAATATTTCTTTGGCCTACATTCTTATCATTGACCAAATTTATCTACTTCGGGTGTTCGACACACGCCAAAATCCTGATGTGATTGAATTTTAAGGATTTTACGTTATAATAAATATTTAGCTTCCCCAACATGACCACCCAACAAGAAATAGCCAAACGCCGCACATTTGCCATTATCAGCCACCCCGATGCGGGCAAAACGACCCTAACCGAAAAACTACTACTCTTTGGAGGGGCCATTCAGACGGCAGGGGCGGTGAAGTCTAATAAAATTAAGAAAACGGCTACGTCCGACTTCATGGAAATCGAAAAACAACGTGGTATTTCGGTCGCTACTTCGGTTATGACTTTTGAGTATAACAATCTGCTTATCAATATTTTAGATACACCTGGCCACAAAGATTTTGCCGAAGATACTTATCGTACTCTTACTGCCGTGGACTCTGTGATTTTGGTCATTGACTGCGTAAAAGGCGTTGAAGAACAAACCGAGCGGCTCATGGAAGTATGCCGTATGAGAGACTCGCCTGTGATT
>JAYVJH010000309.1:0-4051 GCA_043769455.1 Runella sp.
ACGGTAATTTATTTAGTATTCGTAGATGATTTTTAGCTTTTAATCCGATGGGCTAAACAATGTAAGTTTTTATAAGAAAGCCATGATTTTAAAAATTCAACTTCTAAGAGTTTCCAAAAATTGAGTATCTTTGTCAAGTTACTGTATGTATGATGACAAAATACGCTATTTGTTATTTTTACAGGACGATGAAGGTTTGGGCCACTGCATAAGCCCATCACAAAATTTGACATTACTCGGCACCTTGATGCTTAGAAGTTCAAAGCAGAATTTATTTGTTTTTTTTACAAATTAAAAGAGTCGTGAGTATATAGTACTGTGTAGTGAGTTAAATACAATGCTGTTAATCAGTAAGTTATCAAAATAAAAATACCGTATTACTTTTGACTAAGTACTTAGTTAAAACCATTTTCTGCCATATTCTCTAATTTTCAATCAACTATACTCTTCTAATTCTGTCTAAAGTTTAAATTAATAACAATTACTCAAAAAAAGCAATAGCAAACGTTATTTAAAAAAAATTAGATGCTGTAACAAATCCGCGGCAGATTTTAATTGAAATTTTGCATCAATTTACATTTACTGAACCCCCAAAAATCTAAGTGCTTAATTTTACTCATTTTGTGCATTTGGCATCAAAAATTAAATTCATATTGCAACGAGATTGTTACAGCATCAACAATTATAATTATAATACGGCTTAATAATTTGAAAGTACTGCTGTCCATGGACTCAATCCTAAATTTTAAAAACCCTAAATCCTATGCCAAAAATAACAATCAATCAAGTAGAATATCACTACACCGACACCGAAAAAGGCGACGAAGTTATCTTTTTTTCGCACGGCTTACTTTGGAGTGGCTATATGTTTTATAAGCAAGTAGCTTTTCTGAAAGACAGATATAGAGTTATTACTTATGACCACCGTGGGCAAGGCCAAACACAGGCAACTGAAAGTGGCTATGACATGGACACGCTCTATGGTGATGCAGCAGCGTTGATTGAAACCCTTTGCCCCAACCAAAAAGTGCATTTTGCAGGGCTGTCGATGGGTGGTTTTGTGGCTATGCGCTTAGCTTCTCGCCGCTCTGACTTGCTCAAATCAGTTATTTTGATGGAGACCTCAGCCGATGCCGAGCCACCAGAAAACGTACCCAAATACCGAACCCTCAATACTGTTGTCAAGTGGCTTGGCACTTGGGCGGTGGTCAGTAAAGTGATGCCGATTATGTTTGGACAAAAATTTTTGACTGACCCTGCTCGAAAAACAGAACGCAAAGAATGGGAAAGCCAAATGAAACGCTGCAAAGCCCCAGGCATCAATAAAGCAGTAGCAGGAGTGATAGACCGACAGCCGATATATGATGAACTATCAAAAATAGCACTGCCAACACTCATCATCGTTGGCACACAAGACGTAGCAACAGTACCAGCCAAGGCCGAACGAATCCATGTCCAAATCAAAGGCTCGCAGTTGGTTTATATCGAAGGTGGTGGCCATACGTCGTCCATCGAAGAACCTGAGCAGGTCAATAGAGCGATTGAGTCTTTTTTGATGGGTGTTAAGTAACTCATTTCGCATCTTGCTTTTTGATGGTTGCTATCAGCGTTTGTAGCTGCTTATGGCGTTCGGGGCTGCTTTCGGGCAACGACATAGCCAATTCCGTCATGGCTTGATTGATGGCTCTGGCTACAATAATCCTCATGTTTTTTTTGTCATCGGCTGGCACTACATACCAAGGTGCAGACTCGGTGGCGGTGGCGTTGATGGTATCTTGGTAGGCGGTTTGGTAGTTGTCCCAAAGTTCTCTTTCTTTGACATCTCCATCTTCAAATTTCCAATTTTTGGTTGGGTCTTCTATTCTGGCAATGAGCCGCTTGCCTTGCTCTTGTTTAGATACATTCAAAAAAAACTTGATGATTTTTGTGCCGTTATTTTGTAAATATTTTTCGTAATTGACAATGTCCTCGTAGCGATTCCTGAAAACTTCTTTCAAGTCTTTTGTAAGTTCAGTTGGTAACTGCTGCACATCGGTCAATATATTTGGGTGAACTTTAACGACCAATACTTCTTCATAATAACTGCGATTGAAAACTGTGATGTTTCCTCTTTCTGGCAATTCGAGAGAATGTCGCCACAAAAAATCGTGACTAAGCTCTGTTTCAGAGGGGCGTTTGAAAGACACGATTCTGACCCCAGCAGGGTTTACGCCCGACATCACGGCTTTGAGCGTGCCGTCTTTGCCGGCTGCGTCCATTGCCTGCAAAACCACTAAAACAGCATACCGATTGTGTGCATACATGACAGTTTGCAAAGCGTCCATTTCGGCCCGAAGTCCCGCCATAATTGCTTCATAGTCGTTGTTGTCTTGGTATAAGTCCTTGACTTTGGTTCTGGTGTCGTCAATTTTGAAACGGCCTTTGCCATCAAATCTAAAATCGCTGAGATTTATTTTCATTTTTTTCTGTCAATAAATAAAATACCTATAACTTTTATTTGTTTTGGCTCACCAGAAGCGTTCTAATTGGGCGACCGATATTCACCAAATGGTATTTTGAGTAGCGTACCAATATGCCCAGTTTCTTTGGGTTGCATGTAAGTATCTATACCATAGACGATTTGGTCGGCATCGAGTTTAGAAAATGTCCCAAAGAGTCTGTCCCAAATCGAGAATATATTGCCAAAGTTAGTATCTGTATAAGGTAGCTTGTAATGATGATGAACATGGTGCATGGCTGGCGAAACCAATACCCAACTCATGGCATTGTCGAGCCATCGGGGAAGCGTAATATTGGCATGGTTGAACTGCGAGAGCAACACCGACAGAGCCTGATAAAGAAACACCAACCACATGGGCGCACCCGACAGCACTACGGCCATAGTCGTAAACACAAACCGAAAGACGCTTTCGCCTGGGTGGTGGCGGTTGGCCGAGGTAGTATCCACGTGTTGGTCTGTATGATGAACCAAATGAAAACGCCACATCCAGCGCACACGGTGTTCTGTCCAGTGTATAAACCACGCACCTATCAAGTCTAACAGCATTAGACCAACGATGGCATAAACCCAGCTATTTAACTGCGGCAACCACGACAGCAACCCAAACTGATTGGCCACAGCCCAGTCGCTGGACTTAACAAGGATAAAAGCCATCGGAAAATTGACTAATATCGTTGTAATCGTAAAAAAAATATTGACCCCAGCGTGTTTGATTTTATGATTTTTGAATTGAAAAAGCGGAGCAGCACTCTCAATAATCCAGAAAAAAGCGATGCCACCCACCAAAAGCAGACTACGATGTGCAGACGGAATGGTTTTGAAATACTCTATAATGGTTTCCATTTGAAAATTGGGTTTAGGTTTTTGGGAGCAAGTTAATAAATTATGTCCAGACCCACAATGAAAACGTTATCACTTCTTTTTTGTTTATATTTGCTCTTTAATTTAACCCCCAAAACCAATGCCTAACACAACCAACGACCTTGAAAATATAGATTTTGCCATCACAAAAGGCACGCTCAAAAAACCGATATACGAAATGACAGCAGAGGAACGAGAAGATTTTTATAGAGAGGTATCTATTAAAATACGAGAGCGGCTATTCAAACTTAAACAACCTTATATATATTCAAAAAATGGAAAAATAGTTGCTGAGTATGCCGATGGAACTGTAACAATAATCAGATAAATGCCTACACTTTATATTATTGCAGGGCCGCCTGGTATCGGCAAAAGTACTTATGGTGAAGACTTAATGCCTCCATTTGTCAAATTACTAAACCATGATTTAATCAATACGGCCTACAAATACCAGAACATTGAAAACTATGAAGAGCGGGCTAATATAAGAGCAAATGCCTTTATAAAAGAAAATCTAAATGCCAATGCCAACTTTGGCGTAGAACTTAATTTGGGTTTTGAGAGCCATTATGATTTCATACGTTGGGTTCGTAAAAATAGCCCTCAGTACCAAATTAGTATTTTTCTTTTTTTTACAGACGACATTCAGATTTGTTTAGACAGAGCTTTACTTAGAGCGCAAGCTGGTGG
>JAYVJH010000310.1:0-6329 GCA_043769455.1 Runella sp.
AGAGAATATTTCCATTTTACGTGAAAAATTAACCAAAAACTGGGAGTTAATCCCAGAAATTTTCAACCAGTAACATTTTTATGAACAAACCCTGTATTAAGTATTTATTCAAAACTAATACGGCACTTTAATTTTGATAATTTACTGATTAACAGCATTGTATTTAACTCACGACTACTTAAAAGCCATTTATGCTAATCTCAGTGCTTCAACCAGCGCATTCATATCGTCAAAATTATTATAAATATTGGGAGACACCCTTAACCCCGACCCACGAACTGCCACAAAAACCTGACGAGCGGCAAAACTCTGTGCCACGGCCATCAAATCGGTAGAGGCGAGGAGGCGCAACCCAACAAGGTGATGCGCTCTGTCTTGCTCGGCTTCGAGGGTTATTCCTAACGATTGCAACTCTGGTGCTATACTTGCCCATAGCCCTTGGCAGTGTGCTTGAATGTTATTGATACCCCATTCTAATTTTTCTTGCAACGCCACTTCGAGCATTGGCATCTGAACAAATTGCGAGTGCTGACCCATATTGTAACGAAAGGCTTTGGGCTGATAAAGCGGCTGATAGTCAGTAAGTTTATGAAACATATTACTGTCTTGGCGCAACGCCCAATGCTCTTCTATTGGAATACCGTCGTCAAAAAAATCACCAAAATAAGCCAGTCCCGTTGCGTAAGGCCCCATGAGCCATTTGTAAGCCACAGCCACCATTAAGTCGGGCTTGATGGCCGACACGTCAAAGTCCAATGCACCGACAGACTGCGTGCCGTCAATGGCCAAGAGTGCGCCTACACTTTTTGTTTTTGTTGAAATGGCCATTAAGTCAAACTTCGTTCCAAACTGCCAATCGACGTGCGGCACAACAACGAGAGCGGTATTGTGGTCAATAGCCGCCATCAGTTGCTCGTTCCAAGTTTGTGTTAGATTCGATACATTTTGTGGCATCGGCACAGTTATCACGTCAAGCGATAGTTCTTTACAAACCCTATCCCAAGCATAAACATCACTCGGAAACTCGCCGCCCACTATCAAAATATGCTGCCCTGCTTTGAGGTTAGGTTTGCGGTGTAGGTTTCTGGCCATGATAGCCATAGCGTAAGATACAGACGGAACGATTGCGATTCGTTCGGGGTCTGTGCCGTGAATCAACTCTGTAAATAAAGCCCTAACAGACCATGCTCGGCTAAAAAAATCGTCGGGTTTGAGTTGGTGCAAATGTGCCGTAAAGTTACCAATAGTTTTTATACCAGCAGCTTCTACACCTTTACTGTATGGCCCACAAGTAGCACAGTTCAAAAAATGTACGTTTGGGTCGAAGTTAAATCGGGACTTGATTTGGGGGCTAAACATTGAGCAATAAATTTGTATTTTACCAATTATTTATTTTTCTCAAACGTCATCGAAGTCCCATTCATGCAGTAGCGCAAGCCAGTTGGCTTGGGGCCGTCTTCAAATACATGGCCAAGGTGAGCATCACAGACTGCACAAAGTACCTCGGTGCGAGTCATACCAAAAGCACCATCAGTTTTTTCGGCTACGTTCTCTTTTTTGAGTGGGGCATAAAAACTCGGCCAGCCTGTGCCAGACTCAAACTTTGTTTTTGATTCAAAAAGTGGTGTATTACAACCTGCACATCTATAAATCCCTTTGTCGTGGTTGTCCCAGTTTGGGCCTGTAAAAGCACGCTCTGTTCCTTTCTGACGCATCACATAAAATTGTTGAGGCGTGAGTGCTTTTTTCCATTCGGCTTCTGTTTTTATCACTTTCTGTTGTTTTTGAGTTTGTTGGGCAGTAGCCAAGCTACTGAGAGAGATTCCGCCAAGAATCTGTATAAAGTTTCTACGTTTCATAATGGTCGGTGTAAGTTTTGATAACGAAAATTTGAGTTGCTTTGTTTCAATCACTTACGAAAATACGGATTGATTGGTTTTAAGGGCTTATAATTTGGCAAATATCTTGTAATTTTGTAGCAACAAAACCCCAGCGAGGGCCAAATGACATAACTCCACACCAAGCCAAAGGCACATCAATCGTCGATACAATGAGTGAAACTACCAACGAAACCACCGAAAAAAGTCTTAATTTTATTGAACAAATAATAGAAACCGACCTCAGCGAAGGCAAAAACCAAGGCCGATTATTGACACGATTTCCACCCGAACCAAATGGCTATTTACACATTGGTCATGTCAAATCTATTTGTTTGAACTTTGGTGTAGCCCAAAAATACGGCGGCCAAACCAACCTACGATTTGACGACACAAACCCTGTAACCGAAGACACGGAATACGTTGAGTCTATCAAAGAAGACATCAAATGGTTGGGATTTGACTGGGCCAACGAGTTTTATGCTTCCGACTATTTTGATAAACTCTATGAATTTGCCGTTGTGCTTATCAAAAAAAACCTCGCTTACGTGGACGACTTAAACCCACAAGAAATAGCCACTCTCAAAGGTACGCCTACCGAAGTTGGCAAAGATAGCCCATTTCGTAATCGGTCTGTTGCAGAAAACTTAGACCTGTTTGAGCGTATGAAAAAAGGTGAATTTGTCGAAGGAAGCCGTACCCTAAGAGCCAAAATCGACATGGCCTCCCACAATATGCTCATGCGGGACCCGCTGCTGTACCGTATCAAATTTGCACATCATCATCGCACAGGCGATGCCTGGTGTATTTATCCAATGTACGATTTTGCGCATGGCCAAAGCGATGCCATTGAGCAAATCACACACTCAATCTGTACCTTAGAATTTGTGCCGCATCGTGAACTGTATAACTGGTGTCTCGAAAATTTGGAAATATTCCCATCTCGGCAGTACGAATTTTCGAGATTGAGCCTGTCATATACCATCACCAGTAAACGTAAATTGTTACAGTTGGTAAACGAAAAACACGTATCGGGCTGGGACGACCCACGAATGCCAACCATATCTGGGCTGCGCCGCCGTGGCTACACTCCCGAGTCGCTGAGGCTATTTTGTGAAAAAATTGGAGTAACAAAAAACGAAAACTTAATTGATGTAAGTCTTTTAGAATTTTGTATCAAAGAACATCTTAACAAAATTGCTCTGCGCCGAATGGTGGTTTTCGATCCCTTGAAAGTTATTATTACTAATTTTGAAGAAAACAAAACAGAAATCTGTCATAGCGAAAACAACCCCGAAGACCCAGAAAGTGGCCTGAGAGAAATTCCATTTTCGAGCGAAATTTATATTGAACGTGAAGATTTTATGGAAATTGCCCCCAAGAAATTTTTTAGACTGGCACCAGGTCAAATGGTACGTTTGAAGGGAGCGTACATTATTAAATGCGATGATTTTGTTAAAAACGAAGCGGGCGAAATCGTAGAATTACACTGCTCATACATCGAAAACAGCAAAAGTGGGAGCGATACATCGGGCGTAAGTACCAAAGGTGTGTTACATTGGGTGTCGGTCAAAAATGCGCTCAAAATAGAGATACGGCAATATGACCGCCTTTTCAAAGTAGCCGACCTATCAGCCGAAGACGGTGATTTTAAAGAATACCTCAACCCAGACTCACTACAAACAGCAACAGCCTTTGCCGAGCCAGCTTTGGCCACTGACAGTACAGCGGCTAAGTTCCAGTTTATTCGCAAAGGCTATTTTTGTATAGACCCAGACTCAACGCCCAACCAACTAATCTTTAACCGAACAGTTGGTCTCAAAGATACTTGGGCCAAGGCACAGGGGTAAGTTTATGGTTTACGGTGCAAGCCGCTCAATGACCCAAGTACTATCAACGAGCCTATACCTGATGCGGTCGTGGAGGCGGCTTGACCGCCCTTGCCAAAACTCGATACTATCGGGTACAAGTCTGTAACCGCCCCAATGTGCAGGCCGAGGAATGGCCCGGCCTTCAAATTGTGCTTCGAGTTCGGCCTGTCGGTCAGACAGTACCTCTCTGTTTTCTATTATTGCGCTCTGGTCAGACACCCAAGCCCCTATCTGACTGCCACGTGGCCGGCTATCAAAATATTGGTCTGACTCTTGCTCTGATATTTTTATAATCTGACCTTCAATACGCACTTGTCGTTCAAGTGCCACCCACCAAAAGTTTAGCGAAGCCACTGGGCTATGTGCTATGTTTTGGCCTTTGGTGCTGGTATAGTTTGTAAAAAAAGTAAAACCACGCTCATCGAAGCCTTTGAGCAAAACAACACGAGATTTGAGGCGCATCGTTTCTGTGATTGTACTCAAAACCATTCCGTTGGGTTCTAATATTTGGCTGGCGATGGCTTCGTCAAACCATTTTTTAAATTGATCAAACGGCGTTTCGGCAACTTCTGAAATGTCCAAACCATTGAGTGTATAGTCTTTTCTGATGTCGGCAATGTTTATATTCATTGGTTTTTTGTAAAATGATTGGGTATTATTTAATTGTAAAAATAAATTGTTTTATTGTTTATCGTGTTGTCTATCAGTTAGTTGTATAATAAAAGCATCTATTTGTGCCCAAAAACAAATGATAGTAACGCTTTTTTATAAACCTAAAATTACTAAAAGGTGTTTTAAAATGCAGTAATATATTATTTTTGCCAATCTTTTGAGAAGAACGCAAACCAACGATGACCAATCCAGAAACTGAATTGAACGAACAAGAGCCGATATTGCAAGCCAATGTCGAAGTAGCACAACAGCCACAAACGGCTGACGATGTTGTACCACAAATAGAGGTCGAACTCGCCCCTATCATTGAACCCACAGAAATTGTAGCAGACCAAGCAGCCGAAGCTATTGGTCAAGAAGCTACCGAGTCAGCTACTGATGCGGTAGCAGAGCCAACACAGCCCCATGAGTCAGCTACCGAAGCCGTAGCAGAGGCCGCAGAGCCAGCTACTGAGGTGGTAACGGCAGAGCAGACAGAGATTCATACCATTGAAGACTTTGAGCCTACTACCGAGCCTGTGTCTGTAATTGACTATGAGCATTTTACAAAAGCAGATTTTGTAAAACTTCTCGAAGCCCAACTGGCGGTAGTCAATACGGCGGCGGCCAAGCCATCTGATTTCAAGCGTGTCGATGAGGTTTTGAAAGAAATCAAGCCTCCATTCGACCAAATGAAAAGAGCAGAAAAAGAAATTGCTCGTCAGAAATTTTTGGCCGATAACGAAGGCAACGAAGAAGGGTTTGAATACAAAGCTGATGCCGATGTATTGACATTTGACTCACTGTACAAGCAAATCAGAGAAGTCAAAAATAATTTCTTTCAGAATCTTGAAAAATCGAAAGAGAAAAATTTTAGTGTCAAAACTGAGCTTTTACAGCAACTACGAGAGCTGGTCGATAGAGAAGAAAAAGACGCTCAAAGCCAAGAGTCGATATGGCAGCAGTTCAAAAAAATTCAGGACGAATGGAAAGCGGCAGGCAACATGGTGTCGCCACACAATAGCACACTTTGGGATACTTACAATGCATTGATTGACCGTTTTTATAGTAACCGAAATATTTATTTTGAACTAAAAGACCTTGACCGAAAGAAAAACCTGGTACTCAAAACAGAGCTGGTTGAAAAAATAGAAGAGTTGGCCAGAAAAGTCGAAACAGGTACACTCACAAAAGCTATTACCGACAAAACCAATCAGATATTTGAAGAATACAAGCACATTGGCCCAGCATCAAAAGCAGAGCAAGAAGTGTTGTGGCAACGTCTCAAAATGGCGATGGACGTAATTTACGATGCTCGGCGAGCGCAAAGCGAAGAGCAAAAAATAGTGCTTACCCAAAACTATGAAGTAAGGTCTAAAATATACGAAAATTTAGTACCCTACACGGCTTTTAGCTCAAACAGTATCAACGAGTGGAATCAGAAAAGTAAAGAAGTTACTGCCTTGCAAGAAGAATGGAACGCCATCAAAGCACCTATGTTGCGTGAGGAAGGACAGGAACTGACAAAAAAATTCTGGACTACTCTCAAAACATTTTTCAATAATAAAACAGAGTTTTTTAAGCAATTAGAACAAAAAAGAGCGCAAAATTTAGTCCAAAAAACACAGCTTTGCGAGCAAGCAGAAGCCATTGTAGCATCGGGTGAAGATACAGCGGCCAATACCGACCGTATCATAGACCTGCAAAAAGAATGGAAACTGATAGGACAAACGGCAGACAAGTTCAAGAACAGTATTTATGAGCGATTCAAAAAGGCTTGTGATGCCTATTTTGACCAAAAACGAAATAAAAATAAAGAAGCCGATAGTGAGTTTGCTGGAAACCTAACTCAAAAACAAGAATTGTGCGCTCGGGTTGTGGCAGCAGCACAGTCTGGTGAAACAAACTTAGCTGCACTCAACGCATTTAA
>JAYVJH010000311.1:0-1816 GCA_043769455.1 Runella sp.
TAACAGTAAATACTTTTACGAAACTATTTACTGTTATAGAACACAAAAACGATAATTGACAAGATGAAAAATACAATGCAGGCAATCAAATATGCCAAACCAGTATTTGGTTTGTGCTGCTTCATGATGCTCATATATGGCGCATATACTCCAAGCCAAAAAGCCGAAGTACAAGAAATTATTTGTGTAAAGTTTAAGAAAGATGCCTCACTATCCGATATTCAGAAGCACATGGTTGCCTTTGCTCAGTTGCGCCGAGATATTCCACAGATTGCTGCTTACTCAGCGGGCAAAACATTGGAGTCCAAAGATTATGATGTAATGCACTATGTGTCGTTTAGGACCGAAGACGGTATTGAAATTTTTAACAATCACCCAAAACATAAACAATTTGTGGCCGACAACGAAAAAATTTGGGACAAAGTATTGGTTATCAATGCTGATATTGAGAAGTAATCGTTAGCGTTTTTTACTCGCCACCATATTAACCATCGACATCAAAATATAGAGCAAAATACACAATGGAATGGCTACAAACTTAAAAACAAGTAGCAACAAAAGCGACAATAGAATAAAAATATATTTGAGTTTGTTGTTATTCCAATCAAAAGTTTTGAATTTGAGTGCAAATAACGGCACCTCTGAAATCAACAAATAACACATTACGACAACATACCCCAGTAGCACGTATTGATTGACTATCAGCGGCTTGTACTCTGGATTATATTTGATAATAAAAGGTAACGAAGCTACAAAAAAACCATTGGCGGGTGTTGGTACACCTATAAATGATTCGCTTTGGCGGGTATCTACGTTAAATTTGGCCAACCTCAAAGCCGAAAACACAGAAATAAGCCCAAAAGCCAAATACGCTTTCCAGAGGTCGGTAAAGTCTGGCACTGCATCTTGAATGAGTGAGTAAAGTATGGCTGCTGGTAGCACGCCAAACGTTATGACATCGGCCAGTGAGTCGAGTTCTTTGCCAATGGGCGAACTACTTTTGAGAAGTCGAGCCACAAAGCCATCAAAAAAATCAAAAATGCCCCCTAATATCAGCAACCAAGCTGCCAAAATAAGGTCGCTATGAAAAACTGAAATAATACCAAAAACTCCACTCAGTAAGTTGCAACAAGTGAGTATGTTGGGGATTGTAAAAATCTGTATTTTCATAAAAAAGGATTAGTACGCTTTTCGTGGCCTATGGTTGTGGGTTGGTTGTGGCCAGCATAAACGGTATAGTCGTCGGGCAGGGTAAAAAATTGAGTTTTAATGCTGTTAATCAGTGCGTTATGGTCGCAAAGTGGTAGGTCGGTACGGCCTACGCTACCGTTAAAAAGCACATCGCCGCCCACTACAAATCGCTCTTGGTGGTTTACAAATGCAATATGCCCAGGGGCATGGCCTGGGACAAAAAGAATATCTAATTGGCTATTGCCAAACTTGATTATGTCGTTTTCGTCAATAAACCTATCGGCCTCAACAGGTTCGTAGCCTGGTATTCCCCACATTTTACAACGGTTTTCGACTTCTGACAGTACGGGTAGCTCTAATCGGTGCATTAGCATTTTTACACCATATTTACGTTTGACAAACGCCGAGCCAAAAACATGGTCTAAATGTGTATGTGTTTGTAGTAAACACTTGACAGTTAGGGTGTTGTCGGCTATAAACTGAGCTAATTGCTCTTTTTCAAATTGTTGTAAGCAGCCAGGGTCGATGATAACGGCTTCGTTGGTGCTGTCATACAAAACATACGTATTTTCTGAAAAAGGGGAGAAGGTAAAAGACTGAATCAAGGTAGCAGATTAAAAAGTGA
>JAYVJH010000312.1:0-1560 GCA_043769455.1 Runella sp.
AACTTGACAATCATGTGGGAGCTATAAAATTCTATTTATGCTACCATAACTTGAATCATTCCATGGGACTCTTAGCACCATAAAAATAGCACTACCAAAGTAAAATATGAAAAAGAAAGAAGTGAAAATCTACAAAACCTTAGAGGAGGCATTGAATGCGAAGCACGATGCTGCCAAAAAATTTATAAAAAAAATAGGAATCGAAAAAATAGCGGCATTGAGTCAAAAACATTAAAATTGCTCGCTTTCACTACATAATCTTTATCACCCGTCCAGGGTTGCCCCGTACAACTGCAAAATTTGGAATATTGCGAGTAATAACCGAGCCAGCGGCTATCAGACAGCCCTGGCCGATGGTTAAGTTGGGTGCTACGATGCTCCCTGCGCCTATGAGCGTACCCATACCTACACGTACATTACCGCAGAGTGTGGCATTGGGTGCAATATGAGCAAAGTCAGCAATTTGGCAATCGTGATCTACCGATGCTGAGGTATTTATGATACAATGTTGGCCAATAACGGCATCGGCCTGAATGGTGGCACTCTGAAAAATAACCGAACCCTTACCAATCCGCACGCTGTCGTCTATTTCGGCAGACGAATGAATAATTTGAGCAATATCGTGCTGGACGATACTGGCTATTTTTTGTCTGATGTCGTTGAAACCAATCGAAATAATAAGCGGTTGGTTAGGCTCAAAGTTGGCATCATAACCTCCCACAACAGGAATACCCCACAGTTCTTTTTTAGAAATATCGTTGTCAAAAATAGCCAATACCTCTATACCATTCATTCGTAAGCAACTGATAACTACTTTGGCATGGCCACTGGCACCGTATAAAAGCATAATGTTTAGTGTTTAATTGCCCATAAATTTTTCCATCGTAGCGGCCGTACCTGAGTTGATGCCCTCTGATTTAAAAACTTTCTGGACGGTGAGCCACAAAATCTTAATATCTAACGCAATCGACAGATTGTCCACATACCAGACATCTAATTCAAATTTTTGTTGCCAGCCAATGGCATTACGGCCACTTACTTGCGCCCAGCCCGTAATACCTGGCCGAACGCCATGGCGGCGGTTTTGAGTTGGGCTATAGCGTGGCAGATATTCGACCAATAGCGGGCGAGGGCCCACCAACGACATATCACCTTTTAGTACATTCAGCAACTGCGGCAGTTCGTCAATCGAAGTCTTACGCACAAACCGACCAACGGCAGTCAGGCGGTCGGCATCGGGCAGCAGTTCGCCATTGGCATTTCGTCTGTCATTCATGGTCTTGAACTTGATGATTTTAAAAATACAGCCATTTAGCCCAGGCCGTAACTGAAAAAAAAACGGTTTGCCATTGTTATTAAAATACAACAACACCGCAACCGACAACGTGATGGGAAGACTGAGTAACAACCCAATCAAGGCCAACGATTTGTCTATCAATGATTTGAAAAACGAACGATACATAAAGCAAAAGTAATTATTTCGTGGCCGTTATCAAACCTTGGTAGTGATTGAGTTTAGACTGCCACACATCTTCGGGTCTAAAATCGTTTATCACTCGC
>JAYVJH010000313.1:0-9986 GCA_043769455.1 Runella sp.
GACGATATGTCGATGATGAACCTCCAAGAAATGTTGGGTGGAATGATACCGAAGCGAGCCAAAAAACGCAAAATGACCATCGCCGATGCCCGCAAAATACTGCTCGAAGAAGAAGCTGCCAAGCTCATAGACATGGACGAAGTAAAAGAAGAAGCCATCAAAAAAGCCGAGAATTTAGGGATTATTTTTATAGATGAAATTGACAAAATAGCAAACGCCAACTCAAAAAGCGGCGGCGCAGACGTAAGCCGTGAGGGCGTGCAGCGAGACCTGCTACCCATAGTCGAAGGCTCTACTGTCAATACCAAACATGGAGCCATCAAGACCGACCACGTGCTGTTTGTGGCCGCCGGGGCGTTTCATGTATCTAAGCCGTCTGACTTGATTCCTGAGCTACAAGGCCGTTTTCCGATTCGGGTAGAGTTGCAGAGCCTGACAGAAAGCGATTTTTATAGAATCTTGAAAGAACCCCGCAACGCCCTCACTCGCCAATACGAAGCCATGATGCTGGCCGAAGGCATAACGCTGACCTTTCAGGACGAAGCCCTGAGCGAATTGGCCAGATTGGCTTTTCAGATAAACTCAGAAGTAGAAAATATCGGCGCACGCCGCCTGCAAACGGTGATGAGTACGCTACTCAACGATTTTATGTTTGATATTCCAGACGTAATTCTGCCAGGCTCGTCAGTCGAAATCACAGGCGATATTGTCCGTGAGCGATTGGTAAATCTAATCAAAAATCGAGATTTGAGCCAGTATATTTTGTAAAAGTACAGCGAAGATAAGTTGATTAAAACTTACTCAAAACCTACAAAAAACACCTTCTTATACTTCCAAAACATACTATATCTTTTTTAAAAAATAACCTACTAACTTTCGGTGCTAAAATTATAGCGAAGTCATCGCCGTAACGCATGACGTTGTTTACGAACATATCATTTTCACACTTTTACCCAATTTACATCCCCCAAATTTACCCTAAGTTTCTGGTCTTGTTTTTAAATTGTTGGTGAGACACAGACTACAGAACAATTATTTTGTGGGACACTCCCAACATTTTTTTAGTGGTATAAAAATAATATTATTTTTGATTTCTGGCCATAATTTTTCAAATGACTTACTGTTATCTCCCCGTTGGTAATATTCAGACAAAAGCCTGTCTGGCAACATTCCTACGCCAACAGAGTCGGGCATCAAGTTATTTTGTTGAATATTACTTAATTCCAACACGGAGTAGGCATAGCTTTTTCTGTTGTTTTTATCAATAACTGGCTCTACTATCTCAAATTTTTGGGGTACATATCCCTCGGTAGTTGCTTGGTAGCTTACTTTATAATTGAAATAAAAATCAAGAAGTTCATCTTTGAAAATGACAGATTTACCCACAATTTCGCTCACAGAATAATCGGACTGGTTGATGTGAACTTCAAAGATATGTGAGGTACTTTTTATTTGTTCTTGTTTGTACGTCAAAAAACTTTGCTGGTCTTTTATCGCTTCTTTGGGAAACGTTTTAATATCATCACCAATATTTTTGTAGTATAAAAATTCGTCCTTAAATTTCTTTGCAAATACAGCATCTGGTAAATTACTCGTATCATTTCTTTTTTCCCAATCCGAAATTTCAATTACCAAGTAACTGTTATTATCTCTATCGTATTTTTCTACTACCGAATAAGAATTGTAATTTGGTACGATAAACGGGTAATTTCTAATGCTTTCAGAAAATTCTAAAACTGTATAGTCAAAGTCAATACGTCCCAAACTATTTCTAACAATATCCACAAAAAGCGGCGTATATAATTCGTTTAAGGGCTGCAACTGACGGAGGGAGGCATAAGAAGTACTTGTGTCGCACCAAATTTTTTTTACAAAAAATCTATCAATATCGGTTTTTATTGGGAGTTTTGGAGAAATATAATGTCCCGTAACGTATGCCGTTTCAAGTAAAGAATCTACATCAAAAATAAATTTTTTGTACTCAAACTGAGCATTAAATGATTTTGTACAATAATTTTTTTCTAACGCTTTACTTACTTTTCTAAGGTATTTTTGGGGAGTATGTTTTGTAATTATAACCTCTTTCAGACTAATCTCTTTTTTACTGGTTGATGTATCGACAACGGCGATGTGTGTCAATAATAATTTTGAATTTGTACTATGGGAGTATGAATTCAAAAAAAACAATACGCTTACTACATATTGTCCTATCAATAAATGGTTGAAGGGCTTATCAAAACAACAACAATAACTCATAGTGTTCATAAAATCTTGGCATATCAAGTTCTCAAATATACAACGTCCCCATAAACTTAGCCATTGATAAACTAAATTTGAAAAAAATTAAACTGCGCTTGACCTATTCCAGACATTTTTTGCAATATTTGCTTTACTTCGGTGGTTCGATGTGAGTGTTAAAACATTCGTGGGGTAACTTTTAAATTAGTTCGCAAAACAAATTTAAGTATTTTACTCCTTTTTTTATAAATTCCTTAGTGGACTATTGATATTCAGATATTTAAAATAAATCAAAACGTTGTCTTAAATTTACGCAACTGCTTAGAATTGCACGGAAGTTTTAAAGTTTGTGTCGTGATGGAACTTTTGTAGTTGCTCGGTAAAACCAAGCGACTGTGTGGGAGTTTTTAATCTATCACGCAGGCACGAAAGACATACAGATACACAAATAGTATCTCCGTGAACCTCCGTGTAATTTGTACCTCTGTGGTAAGTTTACATTAATTATATATTGATTATTCCCAAAAAAAGCACCAATGAAACTACGCCACATTATATATTTTTCGTTTTTTATTTTTCACTTTTCGCTTTTGGCACAAGCCCAATTTGGTAACGAATGGATTGACTACAAACAAAGCTATTTTAGGATTCCTGTATTACAAAAAGGGCTTTATAAAATTACTACCGACGACCTCAGAAAGGCGGGCGTACCAGTCGCTACGGTCAATCCTGTGGCAGTTCAGTTGTTTTTTAGAGGGCAAGAGCAAGCTATTTATATTAGTGGCGAAGCCGACCAACGTTTTGATGAACAGGACTTTATCAATTTTTATGGTGAAGGCAACGACGGCACGCAAGATTCGCTACTGTATATTCCACACAGCGCACAGCCGCACAAAATCTATAATTTGTACTCAGACACAACGGCGTACTTTCTGACGTGGAGGCTCGACAATAAAGCCGGCAAACGCATGGAAAGTTACACAGAAATACCACGTCAGGCGTTTACAGGCGAAGTCTATCACAACGAAAGCCTGCTAATGTCTAACATTGCCAGCCAAAACTATATAGGTATGTCCGAAGGGTTGATATACCCCGAAGGTTCGTCCGAAGGCTCGCAGATGGCTTACTACGATGTGGGAGAAGGTTGGTCTGGGCCAGAATTAAGTATCAATAAGCTGACTATCAAAGAATTAACGCTCGAAAACATCAATTCTAACGGCCCCAAGCCCACACTCGAAGTGCATCTCATGGGCAGAGACCACCGTCGCCATAAAATTGAGATTATGGTCGGTAACACTGCCACGGCCCAGCGCACTATCGAAACAGCCAAATTTGATAGCTTTTATCCGTATTTGTCCAAACAAGAAATAGGGTTTCAAGATATATCGACTACTGGCAAATTGTACGTTTCAACGGTTTCGAGAGGGCAAGTCGCCAATCAATCCAACGATACTTATTCTGTAACTTATTTTAAGATCAATTTTCCGCAACGATTTGATTTTTTTAACAAAACCCAAAAACAATATAACCTCAACGTCAATCCGTCTGGTAGTTCTTTTTTGAGAATACCAAATGTGCCAACTAACGCCCAAATGTACGACTTGACCGACAAAAATAACCCCATTCGTATCGGTACATTGATTGACAATTTTGGACTGATAGCAACCGTCCGAAATACCCAAACGCCCAAATCAATTTTTTTGACTACCACCCCATTACCTATTTTGGCAATAAACCGAGTAGCTTTCCGAGACATTGACCCAACTAAACATAACTACCTGATTGTAACCCATAAAAGCCTGATAAATAGTGCCAAACAATATGCCAACTACCGAGCATCAAAGGCGGGTGGCCAGTACGATACGCTGACGGTGGACATGGATTTGTTGGTCAATCAGTTTAATTATGGCGAATTTAGCCCGTTGGCCATCAGACGATTTGCACAGTTTATGGCCGCGAAGGGCAGTCCTAAGTTTATGTTTATCGTTGGTCGCACGCAGCAAGTGGACTTTAACCGCACCGCCACCGACCGTTATCAACGAGACATGGTGCCAACTTTTGGCTGGCCTGGGTCCGACAATCTGTTTTCGCATGGTCTCAAAGGTTTTCCAGAACTCGTACCAGCTATTCCGACAGGCAGGCTCTGGACAGACAGCCCGCAGACAGTATTGGATTATTTAGAAAAAGTAAAAGAACATGAGGCTACGCCGATGAACGCACTTTGGCGCAAAAATATTTTACATCTGAGCGGTGGTATTTCAGCATTGGAACAAAAGTTTTTTAAGGGCTACATGGACGACTTCAAGACCAAAGCCAAGCGGCAATACCTCGGGGCAAAAGTTACGACCATTACCAAAAAAACCGATGAAGCCGTTGAGTATGTGGGTCTGGCCAATGAAGTAAACGAGGGGGCAGGAATGGTAACACTTTTTGGCCATTCGAGCCTGAGCGTTACAGATATTGACGTGGGTTTTGTGAGCAACGACGTGCTGGGCTACCGCAACAAAGGCCGCTATCCGCTCGTGTATGCCAATGGCTGTGTGTTAGGCAATTTTACGTTTGGTATCAAAACATATCCAATAGACTGGGTCGGCACAAAAGACCGTGGCGCAATTTTATTCTTGGCACATTCCAATCTGGCATATAGTTTTTCTATCAAGCAATATGCCGATATTTTATACGAAACGATGTTTAACGATAGTACGAACGTAAGCAAACCATTTGGTGAAATTCAACAAAAAACCATTCAGCGAACACTCAAAGAAAACCCCAACAGCCCCATTCACCGAGCCGATGTCCAAGAGTTTAGTTTACAAGGCGACCCTGCCGTTGTGGTTTTTCCAGCCACCAAGCCCGACTATTCATTGACCAATAACGACATAACCGTACAAGCTGCCAACAATCAAGCTATTAGCGGTCTCACAGACTCGCTTGTGGTTCGGGTTGTTGTTTCTAATTTTGGATTATTTCAAAAACACAATCTTAAAATCCGTCTCAATCGCAGCCTCAAAGACGGCTCTTCGGTGGTTTATCAGCAAATATTTGGGGCGGTAGCTTACCAAGATACATTGAAAATAGTAATTGCCAACGACCGAAATCAGAACGGCCTCAATCGGTTTGAAATAACCCTCGACCCTGACAATACAGTGGCCGAAATCAATGAAAATAACAACGTAGCAATCCTCGATTTTAACATTCCGACCTTGAGCGCATACCCATTGCTACCAGCCGAGTATGCCATTGTTCAAACGTTAGAAAACAGCCTACCGACCGCTACGCTCATGGCCCAATCGGTCGATAATCAAAGCCGTATTTATAGCTTTGAAATAGATACAGTTGCTACTTTTAATAGTACTTATCGACAGTCTCAAAATGTAACAAGTACTTTTTTGCCAACTTATAAGCCGACACTTTTGAACCGAGATAGCACCGTTTATTATTGGCGAGTGCGCTACGCCGACCGACCAGCCAGCAGCGAAAACGGCTGGGCCGAAAGCTCGTTTACATTCATCAAAAATAGTCCCGAAGGCTGGGCGCAACGGCAGTCAGCACAACTTACCAAAGCCAGCCCGTTACAAATAAACTTATCACAAACTACGCTACCAACTTGGGCGTATCAGACTGTGAGCGTACCCATAACGGCATCGCTCAATGGTAATTCTGTCGGTGGTTTTGCACAGGGGTTTTTGCGTAATAGTCTGTCAATCAGTAATATATTGATGGTTGGGCAGGGAAATTGTGGTAACAATAATATTATAATTACAACACTAAAACGAGACAATCTACGGGCTTATTCGGTGCTGCCGACTTATAATTGCGGCAACCCGCCTTATGCCATCAACGCCCTGCCCGATGCCGAAATTATTAACAACAAATTATTAGAAAAATACATCAATGCCGTACCCGAAGGCGATTATATATTGCTGATGACGGCAGGTAATATTCAGTTTGACCGCTGGCCAGCCGCAGCCAAAACCAAATTGGCAGAAATGGGCGTACCTGCCGAACGATTGGCCGAGATACGAAGCGGTCGCCCGTATTTGTTTATTGGACAGAAGGGCGCAAAAACGCTGGTCAAAGAATTATTGACTGACCCCGAAGAACTGGCACCGAGTTTGAAAACCGTACTTTTAGACAATTATAATTTGAAAAGTACACTTGCAAACGGTCAAATAATATCATCGTTGATTGGCCCCGCAAGTACTTGGAACTATGCCACTTGGGCGACGCCATCAAAACTCAAAACTCAAAGCTCAAAATTAGATGTGATTGGCAGTAACTTGACAGGAAAAGAAACCGTTTTGCTCGCTAATCAGACGGCCAATAAACTGGATTTGAGCCAGATAGATGCCATGAAATTTCCTTTCTTGAAATTAGTTTTGAAATTAAACAATACCTCCGTAAACGACCTTGACCCTGCCCAACTCAAAAACTGGCTTGTAACCTACACACCCGTAGCCGAAGGCACGGCCAATGCCAATTTATTAGGAGGTTTTGAAAAACAAGAAGGCGAAAATTTTACGGTCAATATGTCGTTTAAGAATGTATCTAAATATACGTTTAGAGATTCGGTATTGGCACAAGGAACGTTGTACTTGCCTAATGGACAGACGATTAGAAACCAATTTAGGCTCAATAAACTCAAACCAAACGAAGAGGGGCAGTTTGCCATAACTGTCGAAACATTGGGTCGGGCTGGCGACAATCGGCTGGTTATCAATTTTAACCCACGCCTACAACCAGAGCAGACTTACTCAAACAATGTGGTCAATTTGCCTTTTACTGTTATACCAGACCGCACTCCGCCTACGATGGACGTAACTTTTGACGAGCAGCAAATCAAAAATGGAGACATTGTTTCGGCACAGCCCACGATTTTGGTGAGGCTCAAAGACGAAAATCGATTTTTGTTTAAACAAGACACTACTGGCATTGACCTGTTTTTGCAACGGCCTAATCAGTCGTCATTACAACGAATCTCACTAAAAAGCCCAGCTATTAAAATCGCTTCTGCCAATGGCCAAAACGTATATCAGATTGAATACAAACCAGGGCTATTGCCCGATGGCGTTTATACCTTACGGGTGCAGGGCGCAGATGCCAGCAACAATCGGACTGGGGTTTATAGCATTACTTTTATGATAGTGAACGAACCCAAAGTACTTACTTTTAAGGTATTTCCCAACCCAAGTAGCGATGTGTTGTATTTTGAATTTGGAATTTCGGGTACAACCGCCCCCGACGAGGCACAGATAATCTTGACAGACTTGGCGGGCCGTACAGTAGCCACTTTTAACCGAGCAGCTCGTGTGGGTATCAACAACTGGATCTGGACAGACAGTAGCGCATTGGCCAACGGCGAATATTTTTATAGACTAATTGTTAGAAAAAATGGGCAGGATTTACCACTTGGCGATGGTATAAAGACTTCGGGGCGAGTTGTGTTGGTGAGATAATATTAAAAGGTAAGCAACAAAAAAAGCCCCGCTCATTGAGCAGGGCTTTTTGCCGTGATAAACACAACACTATTAAAACCATCAGAAAGGAAATAAAGTTTCGAGTTTGAAATATAATGCAATAGTTTTGCATTATATTTGCTATTTTTGGCCATGCAACAACAAATTATCTACGAAGTGCGGATTTCGTACATTGGTAGCCTCAATGAAATACGAACAAGAGAGCCTTTTGTGGTTTATTTTTCCAATCTCAAAAAAACAATAGACAACATCACGGGGCAGTTGGCACTCAACGGTTGGCCAGTCAAAATCAATTATACGGCGGTATATCGAGGGCTACAAATTAGAGATGTTTTTCATCAAGATTTTGATGTAGCTGGCAACAAGGTTTTTAGGATTACGATTAGTAAAAAAATATTAAACCCAATTTTGAACACCCTCGGTATTGACGAAATGCCTGTTTTGAAGAAAAGATAACGGTTATTTTGTAATAATTTTCTCAAACTCATCAAGCAAGCATACAGCCACTTTGTTGATGTCATAGAGTTCAAAAACCATTTGCTGGGCATTGGTTTTGAGTGTTTGGCAGTAGGTTGGGTTTTGCAACATTTTGGTCAATCCTTCAAAAACAGATTCGACAGTTAGCTCTACCTCATGGGCGGCATTATATTGGGCTACCGTACCATCAAAACCTATGCGCTTGGACACCAGCGCAGGTACGCCCGCCGTCATGGCTTCGAGGGCAGCTATCGAAAACCCTTCTGAATAAGATGGCAACGCAAAAATAGTAGCATCGGATAGTGCTGCTTTTTTGGTCGGGCCTGTTATCATACCAACCATTTTTATGTATTTGTCTAATTGATTGTCGGCTACAAATCGTTTGGTTTCAGCTTCGTAGCCATCGTCTGGACCGGCCAACACCAAAACTGTATCTTGGTGTCGTACCGTATATTTTTGAAAAGCGGGCAGTAATAAGTCTAAGCCTTTCTTGGCGTTGAGTCGCCCCATAAAAAGCACTATTTTTTTGTCAGTATTTATCTCAAATTGTTGTCTGAATGTACCTTTTGGTGGCAAGTTTGTTAATTCAGAGAGTTGCATTCCGTTTGGAACAATAGCCACGTTGGGGTGCTGATAGCCGAGGTAATTGTAAAGATTTAGTTTTTCGTCGTTATTGAAGACATGAATTAGACTGGCATTTTTGAGGGCTTTCTTTTGAATGAGATATGAAAATAATTTTTTTTTAAGGTACCCATTTTGCAAAGCCCAATCATCGAGTACGCCATGTATTGTAAAAATATTGGTTGTATTGGTTTTGAATAAAAAGGGGGCAATGCTTCCAAAATGAAACAAGCCATGACACTGAATTATATCGTAGTCGTTGATGTGTTTTTGAAGATAACGATAGACTCCAATTGAAAAATCTGGGAAGAAATGACTAATTACTGGTGTTAATTTGCAAACAATAAGTGTTGCACCCTCGGGGACTATATATGGCTTTGAATCGGTAGTTGCGGCACTCAAAATAGCTACTTGATGTCCGTGCTTAATAGCTACTTTGGTGTGGTCATAGATAACACGAGCAGGGCCACCGACTTCCCAAGTGTAGGCACATATATTCAAAATTTTCATACGGCGAAGTTCGTAGGTTAGAATTTATTTTGCAACAAAACGACACTAATAAACGCTAAATTTATAAATTTGTGTTCTACCAAACCCTATATTAAAATATATGTTTTCCAAAAAAGATGTTCAGCAACTTGCCAATAGCACGAGTTACCAGCGTGGGCAGTCATATTTTAATAGTGGTTTGGTCAAAAAACTCAAACGAACGGGTAGCGTTTTTGAGGCAGTTGTGCATGGTTCAGAAAAATATGACGTGTCGCTGACATTAGACAAAAAAGAAAACATCGAAGACTACGATTGCGACTGCCCCTACGACTATGATGGTGCTTGTAAGCACGTTGTGGCACTCGGACTGGCGGCTTTGAACCAAATGGCATCAGGTAAACTAAAACAGGACATCGCCGTAACAGTATCTTTTGAAGAAATAAAAAATTCAAAAATGACATTTACTCAAAGTTTTGAAAAAGCTGATGGTAACCAAAAAATACAGTTTCTGAGCCAACTATTACAAACAGACATATCCTTACAGCAGGCTTTTATGCAATTTATGACGGCATTGCAGCAGCCAGTCGTTCAGCCTGTTAATGTGTCGGTCATTGACAAAATCAGTACCGAAGTCTATGAAGCTCTGTCCGATTTGTCGTTTGACGAAGACACACTTTCCGAATA
>JAYVJH010000314.1:0-2746 GCA_043769455.1 Runella sp.
CTTGTTGTGATTCTTTTTCTGTCCAATAACCATTTATTCTGTCCCTATTTCTACCAACCCATACACGAATGGCTACTTTTGCACCCATCTGCGTAATCATCTCTATTTGTCGGTCGTACTGCCGCCAGTCGGGTTGTGAGGTTGAAGTTGGGTAAACTCTATCCCAAAAAACGGTCAAATATACCAAGTTACAACCATTGTCGATAGCCGTTTTGGTAAAGCCATCGGCAGCGGCTACGGTTCCGTTTAGGTTTAGATTCATCAAGCCCACATATCGCTGGCGATCGCTACTGATTTGGGCTTGTAGATTTATGGTTAGCAACAAACCAAAAACAATAAACTTAAAAACTTGAAAATTTGAAAATATTTGTGTCATTTTTTTTATTCAATAGTTCCAAAAACTCAAAAAATTTAATGACTACTTTGAATGGCTTTAATAATCAAAATCAATATATCAGCCAAAAAAAATTACATCATTATCGTTTACTTAATTGGCCAAACTTTTATCTAAAATCCATTGTAAGGCTGAAAGTACCGAGTAGGGATTATCAAAACTTAGACTGGCGTAATTAGGGTCTATGACAATCACGTTATTCTCTAATTTCAAAAAACCCCAACTGTATGCCGATGTAACACAGCCATAAATAGCTTTTTGTGGACGTGCTTTTCGTTCATTAAAAATTTGAGCAGCATACATTTCTGCACTACATTGAGCAATGGCGTTGTCATCAATATCTGTCTTTTTGGTTTCTACGATAAAAAAAACAGGTGCTTCAATCAAAAAACCATTGGCTGGCGAAGACAAAATAAAATCACAAAAGCCATTTAGTTCTTTTGTTTTGTCTATGTTAAATTCGTAACCTGAAAAAATGGTAAACTTGTTGCTATTTTGGCGATGTAAGGCTTGTAAAATAGGTGTAACGATAAACTCTGAACGTGCTTTTTCGCTTCCAAGATATGTTTTTTTAGCTTCGCTAAGTACAGTCATCAAAAGGGCATCACTTACAAACGATTCCAGGTTTTTGTCCAGCCAATCTTGTTTCTGAACAGGTAGATGTAGCTTACTTTGCAAATGCTCGATTTTAAATTTGTTATATGCCATCGTGTCATTATTTAACTTTTGCCACTTCGTTTATTCAGCCCCCAAATATACAACATATTTGTACGAACCCCTACTATAATAAAACGCTTTTCGACACCACAGGTCACATAAAATTTATTAGATTTGCCAAAACATTCATATACATTTACTAAACAACATGACCCAATACATTGCCCGACAGCTAAACATCAGCGAGCGACAAGTAAAAAGCACAATCGAACTCTTGGAGGGTGGCGCAACGGTGCCGTTCATTGCCCGATATAGAAAAGAAGCCACTGGCCAACTCGATGAAGTACAAATAAACGACATTAAAGAGCAGTTTCAGAAATATAAAGAAGCCGAAAAACGCCGTGAGGCCATCATCAAAAGCATAGCCGAACAAGGTAAACTGACACCCGAACTGCGTGCCAAATTGGAAGCCGCTCACACGCTACAAGAACTCGAAGATATATATTTGCCTTATAAAATAAAACGCAAGACCCGTGCCGCGATGGCCATCGAAAAAGGACTTGAACCATTGGCAAAGGGTATTTTTAGTGGTCAAGAAGCTGACCCTGCCAAACGTGCCACGGCGTTTTTGAACGACAAAGTACCCAACGTAGAAGAAGCCCTACAAGGTGCAAGAGACATTGTGGCTGAGTGGATTAACGAAAACATAGACGCTCGCAACAGGCTCAGAAACGTTTTTGAGCGTGGCTCGATGGTTACGGCTAAGGTCAAAAAAAACAAAGAAACAGACGGAGCCAAGTACCGAGATTATTTTGAGTTTGACGAGCCGCTGTCCAAAATCCCATCGCACCGACTGCTAGCCATCAGGCGGGGCGAAGAAGAAGGTTTTTTGAGTGTTGATATTTCGCCCGACGAGTCGGTGGCCGTTGAGCAGCTCAATCGGCTGTTTGTCAAGGGTTTACCGCTTTGTAAAGACCAACAAGAACTCGCCATTAAAGACAGTTACAAGCGGCTCTTGAAGCCAAGCATCGAAACCGAATTTGCCAATTTGTCAAAAGAAAAAGCCGACCGTGCAGCCATTGTGATATTTGCCGAAAACCTCAAACAGTTATTGCTGGCATCGCCGCTGGGTCAGAAAAAAGTCATGGCCATTGACCCAGGTTTTAGAACGGGCTGCAAAGTCGTTTGTTTAGACGCACAGGGCAATTTAGTGGCCGATACCGTCATTTATCCATTTGACAAACCCCAAGAAGCCGAAATTAAAACAATGACTCTGTTGGAGAAATACAAAATAGAGGCCATCGCTATCGGTAACGGTACGGCAGGTAGAGAGACCGAAAGTTTCATAAAAGGTCTGCCATCGGCGGCCACTCAGGGCATAACTGTTTTTATGGTCAGCGAGCAAGGCGCATCTATTTATTCGGCTTCGGCGGTAGCTCGCGAAGAGTTTCCAGACAAAGATGTTACGGTCAGAGGGTCGGTGTCTATTGGGCGGCGGCTCATGGACCCACTGGCAGAATTGGTAAAAATCGACGCCAAGTCTATCGGTGTAGGCCAATACCAGCATGATGTAGAGCAAGGATTACTAAAAAACGCCCTCGACTCGGTCGTTGAAAGTTGTGTCAATAAAGTAGGGGTCAATCTCAATACAGCCAGCAAACATTTGCTACAATATATCTCGGGCTTAGGGCCAGC
>JAYVJH010000315.1:0-6288 GCA_043769455.1 Runella sp.
TGCCGAGTAGGCAATCATTGTATCATTGGCAATACCGTTCAGCTTGCTGGCCATGTTCACATCGGCGATTGGGCCATTGTGAGTGCAGTTAGTGCCGTACACCAGTTTGTCAAAATTGGCGCACACGCCATGATTTCGGGAGGCTCGCTCGTCCGTAAAGACGTGCCGCCTTTTACCAAAGCCGCCCGTGAGCCGCTGTCTTATGCTGGCGTAAACTCAATCGGCCTGCGCCGCCGTGGTTTTACAAACGAGCAAATCAGCGATGTACAAGAAATATATCGATACCTGTACCTCAAAGGACTCAACAACACAGATGCACTCGAACAAATAGAAATAGAACTCTCGCCCTCAGCCGAACGAGACGATATTCTGAACTTTGTTCGCAATTCAGAACGAGGCATCATCAAAGCACCCAACAGCACTACTCCCGCCAGCCCGGGAGACGAATGATTAGAAGGAAGCCTTCGCTCAAAGCGAAGGCTTCCTTGTTCAAAAATATAACCGAAGCCTTCGCTCAAATCGGACCGCCGAAGCTGCGAAGGCTTCGGTGTTCAAAACACTTTTTAGAAATCAATATGATTATTGGTATCATTCCAGCACGCTACGGCTCTACTCGCTTTGAAGGCAAACCATTGATAGACATTCAAGGCAAAAGTATGATTAGGCGGGTCTATGAGCAAGCCTCAAAAGCCCAATACTTAGACAAAATCATCGTTGCTACCGACGACGACAGAATCTTCGGTCACGTACAAGCCTTTGGTGCTAAGGCTATTATGACACAATCAAGCCACCCAAGCGGAACAGATAGATGCTGGGAAGCGTATCAATCATTAGTCATGAGTCCTGAGTCATGGGTCATTGATAAATTTAACTTTCAACACCTAAGCCCCGAGACCCAAGACTCACATCTAAAAAATGACTATATCATCAATATTCAGGGCGATGAGCCGTTTATTGACCCAGCACAAATAGACGAATTGGGTGCAATGCTCGATGGTAACATTGAACTGGCCACACAAATGATAGCCGTTGATAACCCTGATGTGTTGTGGGACATAGGAGAAGTCAAAATTGTATTAAACGACCAGCACGAAGCCCTCTATTTTAGTCGGCAAGTGATTCCATTCTTAAAAAACGTCCCACAAACCAACTGGCACGAACACCACCCGTACTTTCGGCACGTAGGTATGTATGCGTATCGGGCCGATGTTCTCAAAAAGCTAACAACCCTGCCGCCTTCGTCGCTCGAAAAAGCCGAATCGCTCGAACAACTGCGCTGGCTCGAAGCTGGTTTTAAAATCAAGTGCGTTGTTACCCAATACGACAGCCACTGCATAGACACCCCCGAAGATATTGAAAAAGTGCTGAGATTGGTGGGTAGTTGGTAGAAACTTGGCTTGGGGATTGTGGCTCTATGAGTTTTTTTTAACAAAGGCAGCCACCGTTAGCCTATGCACATTCAAGATTAGGCCAATGGCCGAGTAAGATGCTTTTTTGAATAAGTACTTATATTCATTAAAAATAAAAAATGGAAGCATTTTGTTTTAGTTAGCTTTTTTATCTGTCGTTTAATATAACAAACCAGCCACTTGTTGTAACGAGATTATTACAGTATCAAAAAATGCTATCGTATGCAGGAGCAGATGGCTTAGAAATTATGCATTTCTCAAAATATGTACAATAAAATAGAAGATAGCAAAGCCGAAAATAATGAAAATACAGAAATAACCAACTCGACTCTGACAAAGAACGGTCGATTTGGTAGTTATTGGTACAGAGTTTGTGCGAGAAATTGAAAAAGTACTGAGTTTTAGACCCCGAATAGAGAAATTGGTATCGAAAGATGTCAAACTCAGGACATTTATAACAGACGATGCCAGCCGAGACGAAATGGTGGCGCACGTTTATGATACAACTTACGAGGTTGTCAGAAAAGGCATAGATACGATTGTTATTATTGACGACTCGATTGTGCGGGGGACTACCCTCGAAAAAAGTATTTTGAAGATGCTCGACCGCCTCGAACCCAAGAAAATAGTCATCGTGTCGTCAGCACCTCAAATCCGTTTTCCTGACTGTTATGGTATTGATATGTCCAAGATGAAAGACTTTGTGGCCTTTCGGGCTACTCTGGAGTTGTTGGATAAGCAAAATATGAGCCATTTGGCCAAAGATGTTTATGATAAATGTGTGGTGGCGGTGGCAGACAAAACAGCCTGCGATGAAAACTTCGTGAACGTGCTTTATAATAGATTTACACCCGAAGAAGTGTCGGCACAAATCGCTAAAATAGTACGCCCCAGAAACCTCAAAGCCGAACTGTCTATTATTTTTCAGACAGTCGAAAACCTACACCAAGCCTGCCACAACCATAGCGGCGACTGGTATTTTACGGGTAATTACCCAACGCCAGGCGGCAATAGAGTAGTAAACAAAGCATACTTAAACTATTTTGAAGGAAAAACAGGGCGGGCGTATTGAAATTTAGTGGCTTACGCACCTTACTCTTACTTAGAAAACATATTGCCCCCTTTTTTCTTGCGGCCTTCAAATATTTTGATGATTTTATCTTCGAGTTGAGTACGTTTGATAATGGGGTTATTGGCCCAAAACTCAGGGCTTGCTTGAGTGGTAGCAAAAATTTGGTCTTCGGGCGCACTTTTTTCTGTCAATGCAGACTGCTCGCCATTTATAAGTTTGTCATATTCGTACATCACCAAGATTATGTGGTCTAACACTTTTCGATTGACCGACGATGCATATTGAACCATCACTACAAAGTCTATATCCATTCCCAACAGCATCATTGCGCCATTGACATCTTCTTGATAACTGATGTCCATATCCATATAGGTTTCTTTGACTTTAAACCAAAAGCCACTCGGCCAGACCTTTTTGGGGCGTATCATACGACCTACTACCCTCAAAACGCCATTTGTAGCTGTTTTAATATAAAAACGACCTGTAAATTTGTTATCGCCGTTCTCTTTCGGTGTGCATAAAACAATGGCTATTTCATTTTTTGTGTCTGGATTGATAAAGTTTTCTATTTCGATATTATAACTTTTTGTAATCACATTTACTGGTATTATATTTTGATCAGTCCTAAATCTTATTCGTGGACTTGGCGCAGAATTTCCCAAAGTGGTGTAAACAATATTTTTTTGTTCAACATTCCCATCGTGAAATGTATATCTACTGGCGGTTGGTTGCCATGAACTTATACCATATTTACCATCTACACCTGAGTTAAAGAAAATTTCTTGTAAAACCGTATATTTTTCACCTTCGGTCTGTATTCTTCTATAAAAGCCTCGCCCAAAATGGTTATAAATAGAATCGGCGTTGGTTTTTTCTATGGCTTTTTTCAGTAGTTCAAAAGCATAGTTACCTACTTTGGCTTCGGGCAAGGCCGTAATGTTTTCTTTGAGCGTAAGGCTCAGTGGTTTGTTGCTGTCTGCGGTTAGTGTTATGGCTCGGTAACTAATGTGGCTTATCACAATTTGAGTAGGTATTTTAGTTACCCTCAGCACAAACTCACCATCATCATTGGTAACTGTTCCCTCTCCGTTTTTGACAAAAACATTTACCATCGGTACAGGCTTTTGTGTGCTATCTTTGATAACACCCGAAATGATATAGATTTGAGAAAAAGCCGAGAAGCTAAAAAATAGTAATAGGATTGTTTTCATGTGGTTTTTTGTTTGTCTTCCCGCCCGCAATGTATATAAAATCTGCCATACTCAAATTCTTGCGGTACGTAACGAAATTAGCTTACTACATCCCATATTTGTTAATGTTTGATAAACAATTCTACTGCAAATTTTTGGTTCATATGGACGCCATCCATTATCAAGTCATTTTTTAGTTTCTCGAACTGGAACATCTATACTAATTTGTTAAAAATTGTATTATTCAAATCTCTTTTAATGAAATCTTTGGAAGATTATTTGGTCACAACGGAAAAGCATTTCTTTTTTTTACATCCTGTCCTATCTTTTTTTAGAGAAGGACAGGATATAAAAAGAGAAGGTTAATGTTTATGTTCAATTTTCCATGTAGCAGTAGCACTTATGGTAGTGGCACCTGTCTGAGTATTAGTACTGGTTCCAACTGATATAGTATCAGGTTCAACATCAGACCACTTGTTTTCCAGGCGTTCTTCCAATTCTTCTACTTGGAACATTTGAACTAATGCCAAATCGCTGGCATTTTCGGCAATGAATGTGTTTTGCATTGTTTTAAGAGTTTAAATATAAATAAATTGATTTGAATTATCGCCAACGTTTCCGGAATTATTGGCAATGTTTTTATAAAAAAGCTACGCAAATATCATAATTGTAGCTATTTGTATTTTAGAGATTTGATTTGATGTTTTATATCTAAAGTTTCTCAGGTGTTTCGCCAGTATCGCAATCACAGAGACAAGCACATTCTGCTTCTGCTATCCATTTGTTTTCCAAACGGCTTTCCAATTCTTCAACTTGGAATAATGTAACTAATGAGATGGTAGTTTCTTCTTTCATTTTTTGTTTTTTTAGTATTAAATAATTGATTTGTCAAGATTTTATTTTTGGTAATATGCGTTGTTGATATTGACCAATTAAAAGTCGAATAAGTAAGGTGTAAAATACCGTTACAGCAAATAATTGACGGTTTAGGTCAGACCAAGACAGTTTGAAAACAGCTATTTTTTTGAGCAATTCCCAAATTGTAATTGGAAAATGTATCACAGCCTCCCAATGAACCACGAGCGTATATCCCATTATTGCCATAAAAAAGCCCATATTGATTAACCCATAAATAAAGAGCAGCACTGTATTTCGGTCGGCACTCAATAGCTTTTTAGGCTTTTTTATGATACTTTTAAAAATGGTAGTGGCTCTCGGTAGTAAATTGGGCGTATTTGTCAAGTCTGACAAAATCCAGTAGCCATCAAAACGTACAAAAGGGTTAAACTCCCACACCACAAAAGAAGCAATGCCGATGGCAGCCACTAAGAATGTTGCGTTTTGGGTAAGCAAAAATAATAGGCTCAAAATGGCCGCATAAAGCAACTCGCTAAAAATACCTGCCATGTTGGCAATGATACGCTGGTGCTTGCTGGCCAACCAAATATTGGTAACGTCGGCATACATAACGGGCAAAATAAAATAAAACCCAAACCCAATGCCGCCATGTTTAAGGCCACAACGAGCGCAAGCCGCAATATGGCCCAACTCGTGTATGAGCATGGTAGCATAAGCAAGCCCCGCCAACAAAGGATAATTGATTTGGCCTATTATGCTTGCATTATTAACACCAAAATATATACTTAAAATGACTAACACAGTGGCCAACAACGCCCACCAAAACACCGCCGTAGCATAAAAAACCTGTAACGGCTTTGATAATATGCCAGCCCAACGGGCATTGATAAGCTCAAATTTGAGTTTTAGGTATTGATTTTTGAGCGTTGGTTTGTCGGTGCTTTGGTCTTCTGTCAAGATATGATAGCCCCCTAATTTTTCAGCTATCAATCCTCCAAATTGTTGTTCGCTGAGGTTTGCGCTAAACTGACTATTAAACTGTTCGAGGGCATTGGCCAAATTGGAACAACCTCGCAAAATCTGAAACAACTGATAAGTGGCTTGATTGACCAAAAAATTTCTACCCTGTGGCGTATGCACAACCCAGTTTTTGCTGTCGAACTCATGAACGGTAATACCTTCTAAAATCATAGTTTGAACGTTTTTGAATATTGTACTAAGGCATTGACTACGGTACTTGTCGTAAAAACTCGGTTATGGTCGTCGCTCAGTGCATTGACCCCAAACGAGCTTTGTCGCCATTGTGCTACTGTTTCGGGATTTATAACATCTGTGGCAGGTATGCGTAACGTCCTGTCTGTAAGCCAACTGCCATCTGTTGTTTGATTTGCTAATAACCAGTCAGCCGCGTTTTTGGCTGTTTCAATATGTTTTTGCGGTTTGTAGCTCAACAAACTTTTGAGACCTAATGCCGTATAAAAAGCGTTGGGCGAGCCATTCAAAGGATTGACCCAATAGCCCGCTTCGTGTTGGTGTTCTATGAGTTTGGTTATTAGGCTATCACAATTTTTGTTATTTTTTGCCAACGTCATAATCGTAAAGGCAAAAACATACATATCGCTTGTCCACCAATACGATTTTAAATTGTTTCCCTCAATCAACTGCTCCAAATACGCTATCGTTTTTTTGTGGGCGGTAGCTTCGGTGGGTATATCTGCCAAAACGTAGGCCGCCACCGCTGATACGCAAGCATGAGGCG
>JAYVJH010000316.1:0-3487 GCA_043769455.1 Runella sp.
CTGGGCAATAGTAAACTTAATCAATACAGTTTCGCAGATTATAAGATTCAAAATATAGGTACAGGTTTATTGACCATCAAAAATGTAAAAATAGACTGCCACTGTACGGTTGCAGAATGGGATAAGGCTGCTGTGCCTCCGCAGCACAGCACTAACATACGAGTCAAATATGACAACCACATACAAGGCTACTATAAAAGGGTGATTGTGGTAGAATTGAACACTCCAAATAGCCCTATTGTATTGACTTTTGCTGGTAATACAAAGTAAAATAAAGAAAAAACAGCCTAATACACCCAAGACATGGATTATAACCAATAATTTGCGTGAAGAAGAAACAAATACCGTTAAAATTGCAGAATATTTGGCAAAAGGACAGAAAAAATCTAGATTTAGTTAAAATATCCTCGTAACAGTACCCGTAACAAACCGAGGCTGCAGGTTATAGGCACTCTCCGAAATAAAATAATTGCTCAGTTGGGTGTAGCGTATTTGTTTAGCATTGAGCAAGTTATAGCCATTCAATTCATACGACCATTTTGAGTTTTGGGGACTATATCTTACTTCAAAGTCCATAAAATCGCTTTGGCTTGTGTTTTCGTTTTGTTTCCAGTCCACACGCTCGGCAGTGATTTTGATATACCAATCGGGGTGAGGTTTTATTCTGACCCAACCACTTGGCCTAAACAAACGAGTTTGGTTTTGAGCCACATTGCTGTTTTCTAAATAAACATTGCTTAGGTTCCAGCTTGAGCTAATCGTAAAATTGAAAATACCGCTGAAAGCCGAAATCAAATAGATACGAGAATTGAGGCCACGAATGGTACTTTGCTGCAATTCTGCACTGTTGATGCCGTTAATGATTTTGGTTTGCGACAAATTCCCCTCTACACGTATCTTCATCGAGATTTTGGTAAATAGTTTATCAATCTGATAGTCGGCAGAAATAAAATCAATGGGCTTGCGAACAGGTTGAGTGGTTGTAAACGACAATTTATTGGACAGTTGATAATTACTGACATTCGATGAATTGATACGGCTATAACTCACACTACCGTTGATTGAATAATAGTCTGTCCAGTTCATGTTTGAGTACGATAGCAGCCACATATCAGTTTTTTGAATGTTAAAATTTGACCTACTTCTATCAAAATCTCGGTACTGACCCAACACATAACCATTAGCCAAGTCGTTGATAGTAGGTAGAGTTTGGCTACTACTCAACAAACTAAAAATACGCTGATTACGACCCAAATCTGCACCCAAGCCTATTGTAGGATTGAACAGTAAACGAGATTCCGAAAACCCAACTTGACGTATATTATCTTCAAAACCAGCCTTGGCAACTTGCGCCGAGCCACTCATTATAACCCGTAGCACCTTCCACTTGATTTGATATTGACCTTCGACCAAAAAAATGTTTTTCCGCAACCTCGCCCCATTCACAAAAGCCGTATCGGGTCTAAATGCTTGCGCTCCCGTGCCGTTATCAATCAATATATCGCTATTCAGTTGCTCGGTTCGTTGCAATACCCCAGCCCCAACTGTAAAATGATTGCTCGCCGTGGCCCCTTTCCAACGTACTATCGCTTTCCATTCTTGGTTATCGTTTTGGGTATTTTGTATCAGTTGGTTAAATGATGGATTGAGCCTAAAAAGCGATGCAAAACGATTGCTCCTCACTTGTTTTTGTTGGGGCAATTGGTTTGAGGTATAGCCAACATCAGCCAAAATCGCATTTTTGCTTTTGAGCCGATGCACTATATTGAGTTGGTGGTTGGTCATGGTTACGTTTTCTTGACCATCAGACGTGATTTGTTCCGACAATTCCAGATTCTGGGAATCTAAAAAATAGTCGTTGGTGAGCCGTGTGTTTTTAACATCAGAAACCAATCGGATTGACGTTTTGGCATTGGGCATATAGTCGGCTCGTAGCTGGCCTACCCAGAGGCGAGGCGTTCGGTAGTTCCAAGACGAATCTCGAATCTGAATCGTGGTATTGTCCAATAAAAACTGCTGCCGTACCACAGACCCAGCCGAAAGCCTATCGCCATAATAATAACCAAAGCTTCTGACTTTGAAGTTAGTATCGGCTTTGTAGTTGAGGTTTGTACCAATTAGTTTGGCTTGATTGAAAGTAACACGGCGGCTGTCCACATCTGGAATATTGGCCATCTGCAAAACCGATAGTGGCCGACTGACCGCACCCACAGAGCCAAAACCAGCAAAAGCGTCGTCGTCGGTAGCCAGTTCATATTCAGCGTTCTGGATTGGGTCGTAGCCTGTGTTGTTGCCGTTGCCAATGATGCCAAACTTTACTTTTTTGACCAACGAAAACAAAGCCGTTGTTGCTCCATAGCGGTTTTCGACTCCTGCCGTGGCACTCATATTGCCAAACACGCTCAATTTACGGTCGGCTTTGATGCTGAGGTTCAGCACAGACTTGCCCGATTGCTCGACGCCCCTCAATAGGTTGTTTTCGGTATAGTTTTCGATGGCCTGTACTTTGTCGAGTACGTCTGCCGTTAGGTTTTTGGTGATGAGACGGTAGTTTTTACTAAAAAAGTCTTCGCCCTCCAACATCACTTTGTCTATTTGTTTGCCTTTAAACGTTATTTTGCCATCGTCAGCGACTCGTACGCCAGGTAGTTTTTTGAGTAAATCCTCAACCGTTTTTTCGCTACCATCAGCAAATGCCTTGACATTGTAGGTCGTAGTATCTTTTTCGATTCTCACAGGCACAACCGCCCGAACCACTACTTCGTTGATTTGCAGCGTTTTGGGGTTGAGTACAAAGTCATGGACGACAGCAGTTTGAGGTGTGGCTCGTAAATAAAACGCCTCGACATCGTAGCCCAAACCCCGAGCCACCAGTTTATAGCAGCTTGAATCAGCGGCGAGTTTGAACAAATACTCACCTTTGGAGTTGGCCAATGCAAACGTTACAAGATTGGTATCGGCAGCCGTAATCTGGTAAGCCGTAACGTTGGCCGAAGCCAAGCCCTCGCCATTTTGTCCAACAATTTTACCTTTTACAATGACTTGACTTTGAGCAAAAGCGCACGATGCCAATAGCCAAAAATAGCAAAAAAGATAAAATAGTTTGGGCATTGGTTAATTTTAATTTTTTGAAAGAATCTCAATGCCTTTTGTATCTATTTTTACATCTACGCCCTCTGTTTTAGGATCTGATCTTATCATTTTTATGAAATTTTCCTGGTTACTCTCTTTCAATTTGAGGTACTCGTCAAGGGCAAGGGTTTGTTTTTTTCCAATTGGCTTCATTACTTCTATAATTACATCGTTTGGAGCTGGAATAATTAAAGACACAAACTCAAACTTTACCTCTTTATCTGTATCTGATGCCTCTAATATGAGCCCAGGCAGCCCATGAAGTTTCCACGGGCCATCACTGATTGGGATTTCTGGGGCAAACCAGACTGTATAATTGCGCCCTCTTACATTTGCCTCTGCTTTTTGGCAGTCA
>JAYVJH010000317.1:0-1945 GCA_043769455.1 Runella sp.
TCATCGCCCAAAATAGCAAGAGCATAAACGGTATTCAAACAAACGGCTGATTTTCCTTTGGCTATTTCTTGAAAACTGGCTTCTGAAAAATCGCTTTGTCTTGCTGAAAATTCTTTTTCTGAAATAACAGCCTTGAAATATGCTTGTTTACAATCCTGAAATGACATCCAAAAAGTGGTAGGTGTTGGGTAAAGGGCAGCTAATTGTCTAATGGCATTTTCGCATTGCTCTAACCCTGTCAATAAATTTAGAAACTTTTGGCGTTTGTCGCTATTTTCGGCAATATCTAAAAAATCATCGAATGACAGTAAAAAACAGAAATAATCATACGCTGCGTTACCCAATTCTTTCACAGCTTCCTGGCTTACCTTTGGAAACAAAGGCGACAAAAAATTGATAAGGTTGTAATACAGATAATGTTCTTTAGCTTTCAAGGCTTTGTATTTTAGTGAGTAAAAAACCATCTTGAATACTGCAAATATATAGCATTCCAATCTATGTAGATGCCATTTTTATAGATTAAAATATAATTATTGTAATAAATTTTATAACTATTTCTTATGCATTCACTTATATCTACTTATATACATAATTTTTATATTTTTGCTTGTGGGGAATGAGAAAATACTAACTTTGCCAGAACTTAAATATAAAACCTATATTTGCTATGAATGAATCTATCGCCACCAACGTCCGTACCAAACGCCTTGAAAAAGGCTATAAACAAGAAGTATTAGCCCTTGAATGTAATATGTCTCAGGCTAATCTTTCTCATATAGAGAGAGGTAAAGTAAACCCATCAGAAAAAATAATGGAAAAAATAGCAAAATCATTAGAGACTACCACCGAAGAATTAAAATGCGGTGTTAGGATTGAGCATAACAATTAACCGCAGTCAAACAACCAGTCAAAAAATGGAGTCTTTATTGATGATTTAGAAAAAGAGCGCCAACATTGGCAGGAGATTAACAAAGCCAAAGACGAAACGATTAAATCGCAAAAAATCGCTATCAACTTGTTACAGGCGGAAGTTGATAGGCTACAAAAGATAGTTGCCAATTAGCAATTTATATCCATATCCTACCTAATCAACCAATTTATTTCCCCAACAAATCATACACAACCTGAGCCACAGCCGTTCGGACGTTGCTGTTGGACAGCTTGTTGTTGTCTCGGGTTGGATATACTCTATTGGACAAAAAAACATAGTTGAGGCCAATCGTGGAGTCGTTCCAAGTCATGATACCCGTAAAACCTGTATGCCCATAACTTTGCGGACTGGCCGATTTGGGGGCATTGCCACAATATATTTGGCAGGGTTTGTCGAAGCCCAACCCTCGGCGACTGTCTGGAAACTGGTAGCGAGTAAACTCTGCGATGGTATTGGCTGACACAAAAGACTGGCCGCCGTAGCTGCCTTTTTGGAGGTAGGTTTGGGTGAGTTTCATGAGGTCGTTGGCATTGCCAAAAAGCCCAGCATGGCCGCTCAGACCTTCGAGCATGGCTGCGCCTTCGTCATGTACCCGTCCATGTATGACGGTTTGCCTAAAAAACGTATCTCGTTCAGATGGTACAATTTGGCTTAGATTATAAAATCGTCTTGGGTTGAAAGTCAGAGAGTTGGCCCCCAGTTTTCTGTAAACATTACTCTTTAAATATTCTTCAAAATCCTGCCCAGTAATGTTTTTGATAACTTGTGGGTAAAGTATAAACGACAAATCTGAATAAACGTATTCTTTTTTTGTAACGGCGGGCTGTTCGTTAAGTGGCGAGTTTTTGATGGCTTTAAATATTTTTTTGTAATATTTTTTGTGCAACCATAAGCTATCTGTAACCTGAACTGTGTAAGCACCTTTCATTTCTTTACCCCATCTAAAAGTTCGATTTTTCCAACTGCCATCTTCGTTGCGGCAGTCTCTCCAAAACGGAATCCATGCTTTTAATC
>JAYVJH010000318.1:0-1587 GCA_043769455.1 Runella sp.
ACCACAGGTTATTTTTGTGTCGAAAGACGAAGCCGCAAAACAATATATCGATGAGTCGAAAGAAGACTTTAAACAGTTTTTGGGCGACAATCCACTGCATGACAGCTACCGTGTAAAGCTCAAAGAAGACTATTTTGAAGAGGTCAAACTCAAGCAAATCAAGGACGAATTAGACAAAGTCGATGGTGTCTTTGAAGTAGTATATCAAGAACATTTGGCAGACCAAATCAATAAAAACTTCATGAAAATATACATGGTGCTGGCTACGTTTGCGCTTATTATGCTCGTAATCATTGTTTTGCTGATGAACAATACCATCAAACTTGCTATTTATTCGCAACGGTTTCTTATCAGAAGTATGCAGCTTGTGGGTGCTACCAATGGTTTTATTCAGATGCCATTCCTAAAAAAAGGAGCAGTCCAGGGACTCATCAGTGGTGTCATAGCGGCGGGGCTTATTTTTGGTATCTTGCAACTTGGTCTCTATCTCATCGAAGGCTTACACATATTACAAGAAAACACCAAACTTGCTATTTTATTGCTATGCGTTGTTGTGCTGGGAGTATTGATTGGTATTGCAAGTACCTATCAGTCGCTCTACCGATACCTCAGAATGGCCTTGGACGACCTTTATTGAGAACCGTAAAGCGGCGGAATAATGTAAAGTAACAAATCGCAAAATCGCATGGGCGACCCCGTTTAAAAGTAATGAATTTTTAATCTCAATCTACCACAAAATAAAGTCACTTCGGGACTTATTCAGACCTCCAAATAAAATGAAAAAAACATCACTTCCTTTTGCTAAGGCCAACTATACACTTATGTTGGTTGGTATTGCTCTTATTTTGCTTGGCTTTTTGGTCATGAGCATGGACAGTACTGAGTTTGGCTTCGGTACACTCGGCCTTGTGGTTGGGCCGCTGATAGTTGTTTCGGGTTTCGTTACTGAGTTTTTTGCTATTCTAAAAAAATAAAATCCACTGATGACCATTTTTCAATCTATCGTTCTGGCTATTGTCGAGGGCCTTACCGAATATTTGCCCGTATCTTCAACTGGCCACATGATTATCGCCTCGTCGTTTATGGGTATCGCTTCCGACCCCTTTGTTAAGTTTTTTACGGTAGCCATTCAGTTAGGTGCTATTTTGGCTGTTGTGGCGTTGTATTTCAAACGATTTTTCAAGAGTCTTGATTTTTATTTCAAACTTTTGGCTGCATTCATTCCAAGCGCCGTTTTTGGAGTTTTATTTAGCGACAAAATAGACCAGCTACTCGAAAGCCCTTTGAGCGTAGCCATTGCGCTGTTAGTTGGTGGCATATTTTTGTTGTTTGTAGATAAAATCTTTGGCCAACCAACAGCCAGCATGCTCCACAATTCTGACAAAATTAGTTATTTTACGGCTTTCAAAATAGGGCTATTCCAATGTTTGGCCATGGTGCCAGGTGTGTCTCGCTCTGCCGCTACCACTGTTGGAGGTATGACACAGCGATTGAGCCGTAAAGCCGCTGCTGAGTTTTCATTTTTTTTGGCCGTACCAACGATGTTTGCCGCCACTGCCAAAAAAGCATTAGACTACTATAAAGACG
>JAYVJH010000319.1:0-14432 GCA_043769455.1 Runella sp.
AGAACTGATTGAGGCGTTTAGTTTAGACCGAATCCACAAAGCAGGCGCACGGTTTGACATCAACAAAGCCAAGTGGTTCAATCAACAATATCTTAAAAATATTCCCACCCACGACTTGCTTACACACCCAAGTCTAAACATTCAAAATATAGCAATAGACGACGATAAGGCTCTCAAAATCATTGATTTGATGAAAGAAAGAGTTACGTTTCCACAAGAAATTTTTAGTGAATCTGTCTTTTTATTTGAAGCCCCAACCACTTATGAAGAAGCTGTCGTAGCCTCAAAATGGAACGATGATGCCCGAAAAGCATTGATTGCTTTTGGTGAAGATTTACAACAATTTGAAGGAAATTTTAACGCAGAAAACATAAAACTAACATTGGCATCGGCAACTGAGCGGGTAGCCGTCAAAACAGGGAAAATTATGCAGGCTTTGCGTGTAGCCATCACAGGCCAAGGCCACGGCCCGGACTTAATGCTCACAATGGAGATTTTGGGACGGGACGAGGTAGTCGGACGCCTCAATCGAGCTTTGGAAATACTGGGGTAGTACTTCAAATAACGCTTACAAGGTTCAGAACCTTGTAAGCGTTTGCTGGTACTTACTTTATTCTTTTACAGATAGCTTGTCGCCAGTCAATTCTGTTTTGTAGCTCGCAAGAGCTTTGGCCGCTGGCCCAGACTTTACCCCTCCTGTTGTCATGAATATAGAGCCATGCGTATCGCACTTGATGTTATCTTCGTTGGTCTGGTATTTGAGCGGCTGCCCTTCGTGGGTGCAATTTTTAGAAACTGCTATGTACCTTTTGTCTTTTGTGAGTGCAATAAACACCTCTCCCACGTTCAGGAACGCCCCTGCCGTAGTCAATGACCTGTACGGGTCTTTGCTCAAATCGAGCGTAAAATCAATTTTTGCTTTACTCGGATCGGCATTTCCCACAAAACCATCGGGCGTAGGGTTTGGCACAGGAGTTGGCGTTGGTGTGGGGGTCGGTGTAGGTGTGGGGTTTGTTCCGACTGGCGTTGGCGTACTGCCATTGTCGGTCGTGCAAGACGCCGTTCCTAAACAATAAAAAGCCATCAGTGCTGCGCTACTCATACCAAGTTCACGCACAAACTGGCCTCTGCTTATATTTTCTGGTTTTGGGTTCATTTTAGTAATTGCTTTATTTTTAATATACTTGTAAAACATCTAAATAGTTTTTTTGTTTTAATATTTTTTTAAACTAATACCAAACGAAAAGGTATGCAACCCACCCGCCACGTGATAAGACGAGTAAGCGTACCCCAAATTTATTTTTTGATTTTCAAATACCACCCCACCCGACAGCCCCGACAAACTCGACACATTGAGCAATCGCAACTCCTGCCGCCGTAGATGATTATAGCCCAGCATGACCCTTATATTTTTGTGCGCCATTGCCTCAACACCAAACACCAAATGCCGAGCGAGCCGCTCAATGACTGTTGTTTTTATTGTAATTTTATTGCCATTGGCATCAAAACCATAATTGAGATTAGGGTCATTATAAACTATATTCCACTGATAAAGACGATGAGCCGTCAGCGAAAACCGAAAGGGCATAAACTGAGGCTTCACAGAAACCCCCAACTGCACATCAATAGGTGTATCTAATTGACTATCAGTAAAATAGGGCTTAAAAACAATACCAATATTTTTGATAACCAAGCCCACGCTCAAATCTTTTTTGGGGTGTCTAAAAACTCCACCAACGTCTGCCATTATTGCCCACGACTGGTACGATTCTATGCCCGAGCCGACTATTTTCAAGTTGCTACCCAACGTAAATGCACCTTCCGTTTGGGCATAGCTGCCTGCCAGCGCATAGTCAGCGGCGGTAAATGTACCCGTCTGGTTGCCTGCTGCATCGGTCTGTGGCATTGTACCATAGTTGAGATATTGCAAACCCACTGCCCAAGTTCCTTTGGTCTCAAATGGCAAACTATATGCCATAGACACCAACTGAGTTGTGGCCAAATAGGGCGATATACTCAACGAGGCACGGTTGCGCTGGTTGCTATCGGCCAGAGCGGGCGATGCCCATAAGTTATTTACGTCTGTCTGCCGTACCGAAGTGCTTATACCTCCCAAGGCGGCTATTTGTACGTTTTGGGGTAAATTCAAAAATGCAAAGGCTTGGTGGCGAATAATTTGCCCAAATGAAAAATGAGATATAAAAAACACCACAGTCATCACCACAAAATATAAAACGATTGGCCGCTGGCGCATAGAATTATTTATCTTTGTGGCAAGTTATCAAAATATTTCCAATTCGTTGTTTGTCTATCACAAATCGCCATTTTAAAAAGTGCCTAAATCTATTGTAATTTTGCCCGATGCTGGCCCCGAAAATCCTTTTCAGTACGAATTGGCTAATTTTTTACGTCATAAAGACTTCAAAGTACAGATTGGCAAAAAACATACCCTCGGTAGTACGTTCAGAGCCATTCAGGCACACCACCCCGACGTTTTATATTTTGACTGGGTACATAGTTTTATTTTGGGACAATCGTCGGTCTGGACTTATTTCAAATCGTTGGTTTTTATTCTGGAAATAGCCTTTGCCAAATACATCAAACAAATACCTATTAGCCATACGCTTCACAACTTACAAAACCATGCGGGTCTTTATTTGGATTTAGAAAAAATGGTTTACGGTTTTTTTCTCAGAAACTGTACTCATATTCGAGTATATTCGGAAACTACAAAGACGGCAGCAATCAAAAAATTTGGGCTTGATGCTACCAAAATATCAGTCATTCAAGATTTGCCTTTTCATTATTATTACAAAAACACAACCACAAAACCCGAAGCCCGAAGCCAGTTAGGACTTACTAATAACCAATTTGTTTTTTTATTTTTTGGAGAAATAAAACCCTACAAAGGGCTACACGATTTTATTCCTATTTTTAGAGATTTTGCCCAACCAACTGACCTACTGATAATTGCTGGCAAAAGTTACGATGCCCATTATCTTGACTCGCTACAAAAGCTTTGTAACAATTCTGAAAATATTGTTTGGCACAATAGATTTATAGAAGACACCGAAGTACAGACGTTTTTTAATGCTGCCGATGTCGTTGTGCTGCCATTTGTCCGAATCGACCACTCGGGTTCGGTCGATTTGGCAATGTCATTCAGTAAGCCAATCGTTACTCTCAAAACCGATAGTATGGGTAAGCTGCTATCTAACCAAAGTACGCTACTATTTGGCTCTATTGACGAAATAAAAAACTGCTTGCAACAATCACAACAAGCCAACCTCGAAGTCATTGGACAACAAAATTTCAAAACCGCCGACTCTACTAACTATCAAGATATTTTGAAATTGTTTATTTGAAGGTTGGACTTTGAGTACCTCGTTTTTTTATCTTTACAATCTATTTTAAACTACTACAAAAATCAAAGTCCTGTACTTATGTACCGACACAAAAGCAATACGGCCTGTCAGTTTTTATAACTTGCTGATTTACAATATTATATTTAACTCACAACACCAGACTATAAACACATGACTACTTAATTACGGCTTTGTATTTATCGTAATCGTCCGCCTGATAGAAGCCAAGCCGTTGTCTGTCGTAGCTTCGGCCTGTACTTGTAGCCTTGCGCCTTTGGTGGCAGGTGCTTTTACATTAAATATCACCACGTAGTTTCGCAGTTTAGCGTCCCATTTTGCCGCGCTGGCTGGTATTGTTTCGAGTGGAGTCGTACCGTTTAGTGCAAACAGCTTAATATCCGTTACAGGTATTTCTGACGTATATTCTACATTGCACGACACCATCGAAGATGCCTCTATCGTGATAGTCGTTACTTTACTGGCTGGGTTTGCACCAGCCCAAAACACCGCTATTTGTGCCACTTTACCTTTACTTTCGGCAATTAGATCAGGTATTACTTCATTTTCTTTGTAGCAACCTGTCATTACGGCCAACAGACTTATCGATAGAATGATATTTTTCATCTTGTGTTCTTAATTTAAAATTGTTCATTTATTACTTAAACATCCACATCGGCTCGGCCATGTCTTTAAAATTATTTTTATAGACAGCCGCATTACGTGTACTTTCAGACAGTGGGTACACCATTCGCTGAATTGTCTTTCCTTTCAAATCCAAGTTCGGGTTTTCGGGATATGGCAGCGACAGGTAATCGTAGCGACGAAAATCTGTCCAAATATCGCCCATCAAAAACATAGCCTTGTACTTTTCTCTCATTATGGATTCGAGCGTTACGTTGGCGTTACCTACAGCTACGAGCTTGTCTGTCAGATATTTAGTTGCATTGGCATCTGTTACACCCAAGCGGCTCATGTTGGCTTTGGCTATTTCTAAGTACGCATCATAACCCAAAGCCGTTGTTCCTTTTGATGTTCTATTTCCACCATTGGCTATAAACCGTGCTTCGGCTTCTATCGCTTTGGTTTCGGCATAAGTTACCATCTGCACTGGTGCCAGTTGGCGTGAATGCCAGGCCGTTACTGTAAAATCGACTGTTGCACCTTGATTTGCCCCAGGGCGAGTGCCACCATAAACAGTTTGATTTCTACGAAGGGTAGCAATGAGCGGCAGTCGTGGGTCCAATACCGTAAACGGTGCCGTGCCATTCATGAGGTTGATAAGCGTAGCGCAGTGAGTAATCGATAAATTGCCTGTTGTATTGGCCAATGCCACACGGCTGTACCACGGCCCTAAATTGCGGGTATTGAACACCAATTTAAAGTCATCTTCATTGGTTTTCATACCATTGGCCAGTGCTGTTATGGCTATATTGGCCGATTGGGTGGCGTTTTTCTTACTGAGGTGCATCGCAAAGCGTGCTTTGAGCGTATAAGCCAAGCGTGTCCATTTACCCATGTCGCCATTGTAGGCCAAGTCATCAATGCCAGGTTTTATGTTACTCGATTGTCCCAAAGCAGCGATTCCTTCGTCCAACAGTTTACCAATGGCCGTATATATTTGTTCTTGGCTGTCGTACTCTGGGGCAAAGTTTTTCTTGTCTGCTTGCGAGTAGGGTATGTTTTCCCACGATGTAGTAGCCAATCCTAAATTATAAGCCATCAATACCTTGGCCACTCCTACATAGGCGGGTGCATTTTGGGCAGTGGCTTTGTCAATTATAATATTGAGATGTGGCAATACATTGAGGTACATCTCTACCCAACCTTGGGCGTTTTCGCTGTCGTCTTGTGCATCAAAACCTCCAGCAGTGGTAGCACTACCAATTTGCTGCACATATTGGCAAGCAATAAACGACTGCCGATAGCTGGCTTCGGTTGTATAAAACAACACCGTTGGCAGCAGTTCTTGAAGTGTTACATCGCTTTTGAGCGTTGGGTCGGTATTTATATCTAAAAATTTATCGCAACTCGACAATCCTATTATCAAGCTCAGAAAAAGTATTTTATATGTATTTTTCATAGTAATTTCTTATTTTAAACTCAAATTTACACCAAACTGAAAACTACGTGTTGAGGGTGCATTGCGGCCCACATACCCAATTAGGCTTGTACCTGCACCAAACGATAACGCCTCTGGATCGTAGCCCCTAAACGGTGTATTGATAAGCAAGTTTGTACCTGTGAGCGTAAAACGTACCACTCCAAAAGGGCTTTTGGCTAATACTTTTTTGGGGATACTGTAGCCAACGTTCATACTACGCAACCTAAACCAAGATCCATCTTGAATCGTAAACCCCTGCCAATTAGGAAGTTGCGAAGCGGTACGATAAAAGTTATCATCAAGCGTTGTCAAAACGGTATTAGGTGTATATACAAAGCTACCATCTGGGTTTTTGGTTTCGGTTACGCCTTTCATTATTACACGCTCATAACGAGTTTCGGTCAATTTCGTAATACCGTTTCTGAGCGAGTTTACTTCGGCCAAATCTACTACATTACCCCCATCTCGCCATTCTAACATAAACGAAAGTGATAGCCCTTTGTAGCTAAACGAGTTGTTCCAGCCAGCAATAAAGTTAGGTAGCGCATTGCCTGCTACTTTCGACTGTGTCAAATCAACGGCAGGAAAACCATTTGTACCAATAATTGCCTGACCGTCTGGTGAACGGCGATAGTCAAAGCCCCACAGGTCGCCTACTTTGCTACCCTCTCGTACTTTGAGTTGCGTTACGCCATTGTCATAATACACAATTTCTTGTAGTTCGGCTGGCATTTGTACCACCGTACCTTGCGACTTTGAATAATTAAGCATCGACTCCCATTTGAAGTTTTTGGTCTGAATCGGTCGTGCCGAAACCATCAACTCAATGCCACTATTGCGAATGAGGCCGATGTTTGTAAAATAACGAGAATAGCCCGAGGCGTTGGTAACGGGTGCATTGACGATTTGGTCTTTGCTGTCCATCGTAAAATAGGTAGCATCGACGGTAAGCCTATTCTTAAAAAACCGTAACTCAGTACCAATTTCCATCGAAGTTGTACGCTCTGGTTTCAGATTAGGATCTGACGTTGTGGACAGGCGGCTGTAACCGTCCACAGTACCCCCAAACGGAAAATTAGGCGGTATGCCATAATACAGACTCGTTACATAAGGACTTGTGCCTTTGCCGACTTGCGCCCACGAAGCCCTGATTTTACCAAAAGACAAAACGGGGTTATTGGGCAAAAAATGTTCTGTAAATACATAACTCAAACTCGCAGATGGATAGACAAATGAGTTATTTTGAACTGGTAATGTCGAAACCATATCGTTTCGGCCTGTAATATTTAGGTACAAAATATCTCTATAACTCAGCTTGACATCGCCAAAGAAACTCACAATACGGTTTCGGTTGGGAGAATATGGCCGATTGGTATAATTTCTAAAACTCGAAACTTCACGCACAAACGGCGATTTAAAGCCCTCACCACGCTCATAATAGCTATTTGGCTGCTCACTATCTACCACCGAGTTACCGACCATAGCCGAGCCAGACCAGTCATCGTTAAACTTTTTTTGGGCCGTCAAGTATAAGTTAGAATTAACCTCTCGGTAGTTCAAATATTCTTTGGTCATCCAACCCTTTACCTGTACACCCACATCAAAGGTACTGTCCACAAATCGGTCTCGATTTTCTTTATAAGTATCAATCGTAAGCTGGTATTTAGCTGTAAGCCAGTCTGTTACTTTATAATCAATGGTAGCATCGGCAATGAGGCGGTTGATTTTATCGACTCTTGGGCTAAATTGCATCAAGTACAATGGATTATCGACGACACCAAAAGTAATATTATTTTGCGTTCCGTCGGGCTTAATATAATCGTTTACATCGTAAGAATTGGGCCAATACGAAAGCGAACTAAAAATAGATTTATCGCCCGCAGGTGGACGATTGCCCCCTGAGTTGATATAATTGGCAGAGGCCGAAAGCTGTATTTTTTTGCTTACATTATATTGCCCCACTACTTTGAGAGAATTACGCCCAAAAGTAGAATATGGCACAATACCATTCTGGAATGACCGCCCAGCCGAAAAGTAAATATTTCCTTTTTCTCCACCTTTGGTAAGTGTCAAATTATAGTTTTGACGAACGCCCGTCGTATAGAAGTCTCTAAAATTGTCATAGATTTTATCGTTTACATTTGAGTTGAGTGCTGGGCCAAAAGAACGAAAAATAGAACGCAGGTTGGGGTCGTCTTCGGCAATAAACTCACCCAAACGCCCTTGTATAAACCGTGTCTGAATAGCTGGCGACTTAGCCACGTTGTCAATACCCACGCTGGCATTTAAACTCACCCCTAATTTACCTGACTTAGCTCTTTTGGTAGTGATTACGATTGCACCATTTGAAGCCCGTAAACCATAAAGTGCCGTAGCGGCGGGGCCTTTCAAGACCGAAATATTTTCGACATCTTCGGGGTTTATATCTGCTGCACGATTGGTATTTGCAAACTGTTCTGATGCACCTGGTGAGTTTGAGCCAGCACTTGGTAGTGGATTGCCCGCACTGGTAGAGTTTGAGATAATAATACCGTCCACCACAAACAGCGGCTGGTTGTCTGAACCACCGCTCAACGACGTAATACCACGCAAAATAATATTGACACCAGCCCCGGGTGCGCCACCAGACCCCGTAATGATAGCACCTGCAACTTTACCCTGCAAGGCCGCCACAAGGTTTGTCTCGCCCGACTCTTCGATGGCTTTGGCACTCACGGCCTGTACCGAGTAGCCCAATGCCTTTTTCTCTTGTGGAATGTTCAGAGCCGTTACAACTACCTCAGAGAGTGTTTGTTCAGATGCCATGAGCGTTACATTTATTGTACTTTGCGAGCCTATGGTAATTTCTTTATTGGCAAAACCAATAAAACTAAAAACCAGTACTTGGCCTTGATTGGCAGCGATTTGATACTCGCCACCTGAGTTAGTAGTTGTTCCACGTTGCGTACCTTTGACAGTTACATTTACACCTGGCAGAGCCGAATTATCTTCATTAGACGTTACACGGCCTTTGATTTGAGCCAAAGCCACTTGCCAGCTTACGAGCGTAAACACAATGCAGAGCCTTAGTTTTTGTAAGTATTTGATTTTCATAGTCAATAAAGTAGGTTTGATTTATAAAGCACGAATGTAAAAAATTAACCACAAAATTCAAAATTATTTCATCAAACAAAAAAGGTTCTACTATAATCTATGCGGGTATAGCGACGTTGTCGCTCAGTTCGATTATGTCGCTTGCGCTTTTGAATATTATCCGTACAAATCAACGAAGAGTCACAAAAAAAGAGAGCTGAAAATCTTTTCAGCTCTCTTTTTACTTATTTTACTTTGTCTTAATTTATAAAATCAAGATAAAATAGCATTATTTAGTACCCTGGGTTCTGCTTTAAGTTAGGGTTGTTCGACAACTGCTTTGCAGGAATTGGGAACAATAAAACTTTCGCATTAGATACACCTGGCTTGTTAGTATAGCCATCTAAGAACTTACCAAAACGGATTTGATCTTGACGACGAACGCCTTCCCAGAACATCTCATGAGTACGCTCTCTGTAAATACCATCTAAGTTCACAGACATCAAGGCAGGAACACCAGCTCTTGCACGCACAGCATTTACGATTGGTAGTGCTGCTGCATTGTTGCCAGAGCGAGACAATGCTTCTGCTTTGACTAACATAATATCGGCCAAGCGCAAGATGATAAAATCGTTTTCACCCTGTCCACCTGGGGCGGCTATGTCTGGCTGATATTTTGGTACACGGATACCATTACTCTCGCTTGCATCAAAGATTGGACAGTTTTTAGTGAATATCAACGGTACACCTGCTGTGCGCTCTTCTACTTTTTTGCCTGCTGCATTAGCCGCGGGCCATGTTAGTCCTTCATACTGCTGACCAATCCACATAACCTGACGACGTGGGTCGTTTGCACCAAAAGAGTCATATATCTCTGCGATTGTAGTAAAACCATTCCACGGTGAGGCAGAAATCATGTTGTAGTGCAATGTACGCATGTAGAAGTTATTGTTTGGAAAACCCAAATCTTTTGAAGATGAGAATGCAGCAACCAAAATTGACTCTGGTGAGCCTTCGTTCGCAAGTTTGAAGTTATCAAAATAGTTACCAGCCAAACTGTACTTACCACTACCAATTACTGCATCAGCGGCAGCAATAGCTTCGGCATTACGGGCTGTACCAGTCCAAGGCAATGAATTGATATACAATTTAGCAAGCAATGCGTTTGCAGCACCTTTTGAGATACGTCCATAAGGAGGAGTCTCCAACAAAGCTGTTGTAGCGGCTTTCAATTCTGACTCAACAAAAGCAAAAACCTCTGCACGAGTGGCTTGCTTTGGTGGATTCAAAGGATCTGACTGGGCTACTGTTACCAATGGCACAGGACCGAAAGTATCTAACAACAAAAAGTAGTAGAATGCACGTAACGCTTTGGCTTCGGCAATAAACAATACTTTTTCTTTTACTGAGTCAGGCGCACCTGCAAACGTTGCGATGGCGTTGTTTGCACGAGAAACACCTGTAAACAAATCACCCCAAAGATCGTCGATTAGGTTTTCTGTTGGCAATAGGTCTTGATTGTTCATACGCACCCACTGGCCACCATCGCCCCAGTCTCCACCACGAGTTGGTCCTTGAAGCTCATCAGATGTATGCTCGCTCAAGTTCCAGTAGTTCCAGATATAGTTACGCAAAGATGCGTAAGCTGGCACCAAAGCAGCCTCAAAAGAAGCGGCATTGACGAAATAGTTTTGTGGCTCGGCCTCACTAAATGGCTTCTCCACGAGGTCTGTACAGGCCGATAGCGACATAATTGCGGCTAAGGCGGCTGTAAGTGTGAATTTATTGATTTTCATATTAAATGATGATAAATTATTGTTTTTAGATGTACGATGAAACACTTAATGTAGATTGTAAACAGAATGTTTTATTTTTTGTTTGAAAAATCTAATTTATTTCATTATAAATTTAGAATGATACGCTCAAACCAACCAAGATGTTACGTGGCAATGGATATGCCAAGTAGTCAATACCGATTGAGTTAGAACCATCAACACCCAACTGTGAACTGATACCTGGGTCGAAACCACGGTATTTTGAGAATACGTGCAGGTTTTGGCCTGTTACATATACGCGTGCGCTGTTTACAATTTTAGATGCACCAAATACCGATGCTGGAATTGTATAACCTAATGTCAAGTTACCAACACGTACAAAGTTACCATCTTCCAAGAAGTCAGCATTGAATTTTGTCTCTTTGTCAAAGTACAAAGGTTTTACTGCACCATAAGAGTTTTTGGTAACGTTGTCTAAGCGAGTATATTCATAGAACGTGTTATTCAAGATTTTGTTACCACCTGAAAACTGTAAGAATAAACTTGCATCAAAGCTACCAAATGTAAAGCTGTTGTTGATACCACCAAACCAAGTTGGCAAGCCAGTACCAAAAGAAACGCTCTCGCCACTTTTGATCAACGAAGTTGCATCTTTACCAGTATATATTGGAGTTCTTACACCGTTTACTTCTGGGCCGTAGTTTGCAATCGGATTCAACAAGAAAGTACCAAAAGCAAGACCTGGTACCAACACCTGAACAGGGGCATTAGATGCACCCGCACCTACACCGTTGGCACTTCTCAAGAACTCAGAACCTGCCTGAATTGAAAGAATTTCATTTTTCAATTTAGTAAAGTTCAACTGTGTTTTCCAAGTAAACTTACTTGTGTTTACGTTTACGCTATTGATGTCAAACTCAACACCCAAGTTTCGCAACGAGCCTACGTTGGCCAACTGATTAGGAAAAGGTGCTGGTTGTGGTATCGAAATAGTGTAAAGCAAGTCTTTTGTAGTTTTGTCGAAATACTCAATAGAGCCTTGGATACGGTTTTTCAAGATACCAAAGTCTAAGCCTACGTTTAACGATGCAGTAGATTCCCATTTCAAGTCTTCGTTAGATGCACGAGTTAAGCCCACGCCCAACTTGTAAGCATTACCTAAGATAGCAGATTTGCTTGGGTCGGCAGTTACAGTTGTCAAAGCTGCGTAAGGGTTGATGTTGGCATTACCAACGATTCCGTAACCAGCACGTAGTTTTAAGTTAGAGAACAAAGTCTGTGACTTCATGAAGTCTTCATCAGAAATTCTCCAGCCCAACGACAACGATGGGAATATCGCTTGTTTGTTGTTTTTACCAAATACCGATGCACCATCTTGACGTACAGTAGCAGTCAATAGGTATTTGCCCATTAGGCTATAATTTACACGGGCAAACAACGATTGGATTTCTTTTTGATCTTTGTTAGAAAACGAAGGTACAGTAAAGTCAGAAGCTGACTCTAATTTGTTAAATTGTAGCACATCGTTCAAGAAGTTACGTGTGAGCGCACCGGCAGACTGACGAATGAAGTTCTGATAAGAGAAACCAGCCAATAATGACAAGTTTTGTCCTTTTGCAATTTCTTTGTCATAGCTCAATGTGTAGTCAATTTGTGAACTTGTCAAAACTGAACGACCTACCGTAGCTACACCACCAAATGGCTCATAGTTAATCAAAGTCTTTGAGTAGTAAGCATCACGGCTACTGTTTGACGAGTTGAATGAACCAAAGGCCTTGAATTTCAAACCCTGAACGATTTCAAATTCAGCAGAGATATTGGCCAACACGCGGTCAGTTTGTAGTCTGTCGTTAATCAAGTCAATCAGAGCAACTGGGTTAGGTACAGAAGCACCTGGCTGGTTGTAGCTACCGTCAGTGTTGTAAAATGGCACGGTTGGGTTCCATTTGAACAAACCAGCTAAGATACCACCACGGAAGTCTCCACCATCACCTGCTGCTACTCCTCTTTGGTTTTCTCTTGAACCTGTCAAGCCGAAGTCAATTACTAAGCGGTTATTGATGGCTCTCTGCTGCAAGTTTACACGTGCCGACATACGGTTCATGTTACTTGTTTTGATGATACCATCTTGATTCATATAACCCAATGACACGTAATAATTTGAGTTGTCTGAACCACCACTGAAACCTACACTGTGGTTTTGAATGTTACCAGTCTGAAAAACGGCATCTTGTGTGTCTGAGTTACCAGTACCACCAGCACCGCCGCCATTTGCCTTAGAAACGGCTTTCCACTCGTCAGCATTCAGAATCTCTAAACGCTTACGCAATGATGTTACGCCATAAAAACCGTCATAAGTTACACGGCCTTGACCTTTTACGCCTCTTTTGGTAGTAATCAATACAACGCCGTTTGCAGCACGTGCGCCATAAATAGCTGTTGCAGAAGCATCTTTTAAGATGTCAATAGAGGCAATATCTGATGGATTCAAGAAGTTCAATGGGTTTGAGTTGCCGTTTGCTGGAATACCCGAATCTACTGATCTTGAAGTACTTGGTGGGTTTGAAGCTGAGTTGTCCAAAGGCACACCGTCCACAACGTACAATGGGTCGTTACCAGCAGTAATCGAGGTACCTCCACGAATACGAACCGAAGTAGCTGCACCTGGCGCACCGTTGTTTTGAGTGATTTGCACACCCGAAGCACGTCCTTGCATCAACTGGTCAGCCGAAGGGGCTACACCTGGGTTGAAGTCAGAAGTTTTGAGGGCAGACACAGACCCTGTGATGTCTCTTTTTTGCTGTGTACCATAACCTACTACCACAACCTCGTTCAAGGTCTTAGTGTCTTCGGCCAAAATCACATCAACTACACTTTGATTACCTATTGCTACTTCTTTACCCAAGAAGCCAACATAGCTATAAACAAGTGTCGCATTGTTAGGAACGGCAACTTTGTAGTTTCCGTCCACATCAGTAGTAGTACCACGCTGTGTACCTTTTACTGTTACCGTTACGCCAGGCATTCCGCTGCCTGAGCCGTCTTTTACTTTTCCGGCAACTTGTTTGTCTTGCGCCCACAGGCCCAATGACATCGCAGAGAGCATTACTGTCAATGACATGACAGATACACGCCGTGCCAAAGATGCTTGACGCACCAAGTAGGAGATAATCATCATAGGTTAAAATGTTTTTTGTGAAAATAAAGTTGTTTTTCCGCCTACACAGTCTTTGTAATCAAAATTGTGTTAAAATAACATATTCTTGTACGGAGACGTGGAAACAGTTTGCAAATTACAATAACAAATTTCTATAATGCAAATTTTTGCAACATATTTCAAAAAAATATTAAAAATATGCAATAATTTCAATAATAGTACAATTATGAATTAAATTGCCTTTTTCTAAACAAAAACACCTATTTAAGTGTATTTTTGTAGTATAATATAGCGACAGAATGACTACAAACTTATTAGATACATTACAAAAGGAACTCAGTGGCGAGTTTTTTTATGACCAAACCATCAGAACGCTTTATGCAACCGATGCTTCGGCCTACCGTGAGATGCCGCTGGCTGTGGCTGTTCCAAACTCGGTAGAAGACATAAAAGTCTTAATTGCGTTTGCAAGAAAAAACAAAACGTCTATCATTCCTCGCACGGCTGGCACGTCGCTGGCGGGGCAGGTTGTTGGTAATGGCATTGTAGTTGATGTGTCTAAGTATTTCAATAAAATTATAGAAATAAACGAAGCCGAAAAATGGGTGCGTGTACAGCCTGGCGTAATACGAGACGAGCTAAACATGGCTCTCAAACCTTACGGTCTGTATTTTGGCCCCGAAACTTCAACTGCCAACCGTGCCATGATTGGTGGAATGGTTGGCAATAATTCTTGTGGGTCCAATTCGGTAGTTTATGGTAGTGTTCGTGAGCATTTGTTGGAAGTTAAGGCCATATTGAGTGATGGTAGCGAGGCTGAGTTTAGCCCCCTAACCCCCAGAGGAGGAACAAATACGTTGGGTTTGCAGTCCAAAATTTATGACAACACAATCAAGATATTACAAGACCCAATCAATCAAGATGAGATTCGTAAAAATTTTCCCAAAAAATCTATTGAAAGA
>JAYVJH010000320.1:0-11926 GCA_043769455.1 Runella sp.
TATCACACATTAGATTTGTTATTTAAGTCTTTGATAAACAAAAATAACACCCCTGCTGGTTTTTACAAAGCCAGCACCATATTTATAGCACTACCTAAAACTGCTTGATGGTTTCTTTGACTTCGGCATTAAATTTTTGTGCAAAGTCTGCCAATGACATACTTCCCAGGTCGCCTTGACCTTTTCTACGAACAGATACCATACTTTCTTCTTGTTCTTTTTCGCCGACAATGAGCATATACGGAATTTTGTTTACTTCGGCATCACGTATTTTACGACCAATTTTTTCGTCTCTCAAATCAATATAGCCCCTGATGTCCATTTCTTGTAGTTGCAAAAAAACATCGTTGGCATAGTCTTCATATTTTTCAGAAATTGGCAATACTGCAATTTGGTCAGGTGAGAGCCAGAGCGGGAAGTTACCGGCGGTGTTTTCTATCAATATTGCAATAAATCGTTCCAGCGAGCCAAATGGCGCACGGTGAATCATCACGGGGCGGTGGCGTTGATTGTCAGAGCCTACATACTCTAATTCAAACCTATTTGGTAACTGATAGTCCACCTGAATAGTACCCAACTGCCACTTGCGGCCAAGGGCATCACGCACCATAAAATCAAGTTTGGGGCCATAAAAAGCCGCTTCGCCCAATACTTGCACCGTGCTAAGGCCACGCTCTGCCGAGGCTTCGATGATGGCACTTTCGGCTCTGGCCCAGTCTTCGTCTGAGCCAATATATTTTTCATCTTTGGCGGGGTCTCTGAGCGAAATTTGTGCGCTAAAATTGTCAAACCCCAATGATTTGAAAACATATAATACCAGGTCGATTACTCTAATAAACTCGTCTTTGACTTGCTCTGGCCTACAAAAAATATGGGCATCGTCTTGCGTAAAACCCCGAACCCGTGTCAGGCCGTGTAGTTCGCCGCTTTGTTCATATCTATACACAGTTCCAAATTCGGCCAATCGCAACGGCAAATCTTTGTACGAACGTGGCCGAGATTTGTATATTTCGCAGTGGTGCGGGCAGTTCATAGGTTTGAGCATAAACTCTTCGCCTTCCTCAGGTGTATGAATCGGCTGAAACGAATCTTTGCCGTATTTGTCCCAATGGCCAGAGGTTACATACAGACTTTTGCTACCGATGTGAGGTGTAATGACGGGCGAGTAGCCCGCTCGTACCTGCGCCCGTCTCAAAAACGACTCCAAACGCTCTCGCAAGAGTGCGCCTTTGGGTAGCCATAGCGGCAAGCCTTGACCTACTTTTTCTGAAAACGTAAATAAATCTAACTCTTTGCCCAACTTACGGTGGTCTCGGCGTTTGGCTTCTTCCAACAAAAATAAATAATCATCTAATTCTTTTTGTTTTGGAAACGTAATAGCATAAACCCGAGTCATCATTTTGCGTTTTTCGTCGCCCCGCCAGTATGCACCAGCCACATTCATGAGTTTGATGGCCTTTATAAAGCCAGTATTAGGGATATGCGGCCCGCGACAGAGATCAGTAAAATTACCTTGTTTGTAAAACGTAATACTACCATCGGCCAGGCCGTCAATCAATTCGAGTTTGTACTCGTCTTGCTTTTCGGTAAAATATTCTATTGCATCGGCCTTGCTGACCTCTGAGCGCACAAATTCAGATTTAAGTCGAGATAGTTCCAGTATTTTAGTTTCTATTTCCTTAAAATCATCTTGCGACAATACTTTATCTTTAAGCTCGATGTCGTAATAAAAGCCGTTTTCGATAGCTGGCCCTATGCCCAGCTTCACGCCAGGGTACAGGGCTTCCAGGGCTTCGGCCATGATGTGTGCCGACGAGTGCCAAAACGTTGCCTTGCCATCGAGGTCGTTCCAAGTCAATAGTTGTATGTTTGAGTCTGTTGTAATGGCCCTTGATGAATCCCACGTTTGGCCGTTTACCTTGATAGCCAGTACGTTACGTGCCAGCCCTTCGCTGATGCTAAGGGCGATCTGGTGGCCAGTAATGCCGCTTTCGTATTCTCTGATACTACCATCGGGTAGTGTAATGTTGATATGTTGCATTTGCATTTATTGTTCTTAATTCTTTTTTGTAGTATCTATTTTTGATTTTATTTCTAAACGATTTTCTGGAATATCAATAATTACCCGCCCTGAATCAGGACTAAATGCCACACTTTTTGACGAACCGCCTGCTACCGAATCGTTTGTGCTTGACGGATAGTAGCCGTATTGTTTATAGTATTCATTTCGGCGTTGGGCTGCATACAATTTACCTTTTGTTTTCCAGTCAGAGGGGTTGCGTGCTATGGCTAACGTAAACTGCTCAATGGCTTTATCCAAGTTACCAGCACGTTCAAAAGCCATGCCAAGCAATAAGTTAATAGCCGAAAACTTTGGATTTTGCCGAGCTACCTTCTCAAAATTTTTGATGGCGAGTAGATTGTTTTTCCATTTTAAGTAAATCAAACCAGCCTGAAAATTAGCTAAATAATAGGTTGTGTCATACAAAGTTGCCTTTTTGTAGGAAACCATGGCACTATCCAAATATTTGTCTGTATGATACATTAACCCTCTTGCATAGTGTAGCTGTGCTTCTTTTGGAAAATACCTTAGACCGATGTTATTATATTTGAGGGCTTCGTCTCGTACTTTGAGACGGGTATAGATATTGGTTAGTTCAACATAATTATCCAAAAAACGGGGTTTTAGTTCTATTGACTGCTGAATGAGCGCAATGGCCGATGTTGTATCGCCTTGTTTGGCGGCCAGCGTACCACTATAAAAATAAGCTTCACCCTGATAAGGCGCCATTTGTAATGTTTTGTTCAGATACAATCGAGCCTCTCGATATTGGCGTTTGTGCTGAGTTAGGTCGCCCAACAGAGTATAAAGTTGCGGTGTATCTTCGCCCAACACCTCGGCACGGCGAGCGTCTGACAGGGCTTGTTCAAAACGATTGAGTTGTCGCTGAATTTTTGCTCTGGCAAATAAATAATTGCCGTTATTGGGCGCAATATCCAATGCTTCGTTGAGGTCTATTAGGGCAGCGGTATAGTTTTTTTGTTCGGTCAATAATCTGGCACGTTTGTAGTAAACATTAGCAGAACGTGGGCTTTTTTGGACGGCATCGGTCAAAAATGCAATACCAATTTCTATTTGATGTTTGCGATTGAGAGCAGGTAAAGGTGGAATACGATAATTTTGGCGTGTGTCTGTCGAGCAGCTCAAAAAGCCGATGCAAATACTAATACCGATGATAATATGCCTGATTTTCATTTGAAAGACAAAATTGCAAAATCTTTTTTAAAAAAGAGACCCAAATCATAAGAAATGGGCCGCTTTTTAGATGTACTATTTATGATTTTTTTGTGTCTGACTAAAAAAGGTATTACTCCAAGAACCAATTAGACTTTTACACTCAAACTTACCGATTCATGTTGGCCATAAACTCTTCGTTGGTGCGAGTGCCTTTGAGGCGGTCGAGCAAAAACTCCATTGCTTCATTGGGGTTCATGTCGGCGAGGTGTTTTCTCAAAATCCACATTTTTTGCAGAGTATCTTTGTCAAGCAACAAGTCCTCACGGCGTGTACCCGACGAGGTTACGTCTATTGCAGGATAGACCCGCTTATTGGCCAAACGGCGGTCTAAGACGAGTTCCATATTACCGGTACCCTTAAATTCTTCAAAAATCACTTCGTCCATCTTTGAGCCAGTATCAATCAAGGCCGTGGCAATAATAGTCAGCGAGCCGCCATTTTCAACATTACGGGCTGCACCAAAAAAGCGTTTGGGTTTGTGTAGTGCATTGGCATCGACACCACCCGATAGAATCTTGCCAGATGCGGGCGTAACGGTGTTGTGCGCACGAGCCAAACGGGTAAGTGAGTCGAGCAATATGACAACGTCGTGGCCGCACTCTACCATGCGCTTGGCTTTTTCGAGGACAATTCCCGCTACCTTTACGTGGCGGTCGGCTTGCTCGTCAAACGTTGAAGCCACTACCTCTGCACGCACACTGCGCTGCATATCTGTAACTTCCTCGGGGCGTTCGTCTATCAGCAATACAATCAAGTATATTTCGGGGTGGTTGCGAGTTATGGCGTTGGCTATTTCTTTGAGTAGTACCGTTTTACCTGTTTTGGGTTGTGCTACTATCATACCACGTTGGCCTTTACCGATTGGCGCAAAAATATCTAACAGTCGGGTCGATAAATTTTCGGCTCGGCCTGCAAGTTTTATTTGTTCTTCTGGAAAAAGCGGTGTCAGGTATTCAAACGGAATACGGTCTCTGATTTCTTCGGTTGTTTTGCCGTTTACGCTTTCTACACGAAGCAGCGCAAAATATTTTTCGCCATCTTTGGGTGGACGAATTTGTCCTCGAACAGAATCCCCAGTTTTTAGGCCAAAGAGCTTAATTTGAGACGGTGATACATAAATATCGTCGGGACTGGCTAAATAATTATAGTCGGCAGACCGCAAGAAGCCATAACTACCGTCAGACATGATTTCGAGTACGCCTTCGTTTGTAATTAGTCCGTCAAATTCTTTTACTAAATTATTATATTGTTTTTTGACGTTTCGCTGCATATCGTCTCGTTGTGGCTCACGTTGGCGTTGCTCTTCGGTGGGCTTTACTTCGTTGGCTGTCATTGAAGCTGCATTTTCGATTTCGTCTGTAATAAACGAAGTATCGACTACAAACTCGTTTTCGACTTGCTCAATGGCACTGGTTACAACAATATTATCATTGAGGCCAGAGATATTGCTCACCATCTCCATATTATTGACAATCGCCTCCTCTGGCTCTTGGTCTGCAAGAGGTTTTTCTATCCGCAGACGACGCGGCCGCATCGCACTGGGTTTTGACTCGGCAGATTTGGGGGCTTCTGGGTTGCCAGTTGTAGCAGGTTTTCGGGCGGGTCGGGGCTTGATTGTTTTTTTGTCGGACGCTTTGTTTTGGTCAGATGACTGGTTTTCCATATTGTTTGGATAAATATACGATTATGTGTTGGGGTGGGTCGTTGTGTAGCTATATTATATAGTTCAGCAATATTGAGACTCAAAAGAGCAGTTGCAGTACAAGTTTGCGCTGGGGTATTGACGAATTAAATTGAAACAGGAATTAGAATAGCTTTGATGGCTTTATTGCAAAAACGACGAGAGGTAATCATCGGGAACAGATTGAGTATATGTATTCAAGCCCGAGACGAGTACAAATATGGAAAGATAATCGGATTAAAAAAAATATTTAGTCCAAATATTCTTTCTTTATTTTAATAACTTACGATAGCCGTCGGTTTTTGAGGGGTCTAATTGCGATAAAATACCATAAGCTTTTTGGCGTTCTTCTTTGGTGGCGGGCATCAAAATCTTAATAAGTTCATCACTTTTTGCATCAAAAAAAGAATTTATCAAAATAGATGAAGTTCTGAGGGCATTGGCTTGCTTGATGGTGTTCAGAACTTCTAAAATTTGCCTCCGAGCTATGACGCTGTTTTCTGTAAAAGTATCCAGACCCAACCGATGATAGGTATATTGGCTTTCACGATAGGCTATTAACTGCTGACTCATTAGGTTTTCTATGAGCCAAAATCGACTTCTAAGGTCTGACTGCCCCCAACCGCTACCACCCGATGCGTTAGTAGCTATATTTGAGAGTGTAAAGGCTTTTTGTATATGAGGATTGCCGCCTTGTTTACTAAAAGAATCATAATCGACAGATAAAACAATATAGGCATAAAAAGCCAATAACTGTGTTAGCTCGTCTGTATAGTTGTTTTCGTTGTAGTACATAGGGTTGTTTGGTAGATAGTTAAAATTAAAAAATCTATCTACATAACTAAACACAACTGTCTCGTAAGTACTGCCAAACACAGGCCGAGTAACAACAAGCTGGGCATTGGCTTCGTAGCTACCCTGTGAAACTGACCGCAATAAATTGATACTTAGCTTGCAATTTATACGTTCTTCGGTACTAAAATTATCGCCAGTCCACTTTCGGGTATTCATAAAGTCGCCAATAACGCTTTTGAGTTGGTTCAGTGAGTTGGCATCGGTGGTTTGTTGGGCAAAAAGCTGGTCGTAATTCAAGATTACGGTACAGTTTAGTTCTTGTGCTTTGATTGTACTGGAAAGTATCAAGCAAAAAGCGATTGCGAAGAAGCCCACTTTGGGCTTCTTCGCAACCGCTTTTATATTTATAATGTCCGAAAACATACGATGAGACGATAAAAAAATGCTTGAATTTTCGATTATGCGTTTTCGTCGCTATACCGCCAGTATATTTTGTTTTCCATAAACTCTTCGGCGGCTACGCCTGTTGGTTTTGGCTGGCGCTCATAAAACTTAGAGATTTCGATTTGCTCACGGTTTTCAAATATTTCTTCCAAATTATCTACACCAGACGCAAATTCAGCTAATTTATTACTTAATTCTTCTTTATTTTTGACAGCAATTTGTTTGGCCCGGCGAGAAATAATAGCAACGGACTCGTACATATTGCCAGTTGGAGCTGCAATTTTATTGCCGTCTCTTGTGATGATTGATGGATTGATTGCCATTTTTGATTTTTATTTAAACGTGGTTGATACTTAACTCTTACTCTTGGGGTGCTACTTATTACTTTTTTCTAAGCGTTACTCTTAATTTGACGATGTTGAAAGTTTACCTGACTTCGATTCTTTGGCGGCGGCTTTGGCTTCTTTTTCTGCCTTGTCGGCGGTAGCGATAGCTAACAATTCTTTTTGGCTAACTTCGTAATATTTTTCAACTTTTGGTATGTATTTACTTTTGGGATATTTGTCGACTAATAGCAAATAATATTTGTTTAAGTCTTCGTACCGCTCTTTTTGCTTTTCTTTGAAGCTCAACTTGGCTAAATTATATTCGGCATCTACTCGCAAGTAATGCAACTCTTCGTTGTACCTGGAAGCTGGAAACTCTTTAAGAAAGTTATTGATAGTAACCACAGACGACCGATAGTTGGCGATATTGAACTCACTGGTTTTGTAGTATAGTTTTACTTTTTCAAAGGCTTTGGTTTCTAATTTGTCTCTTAGTTCCAATATAAGTTTTGTACACTCGGCTCTAAACGGGCTTTCGGGATATACATTTATAAAGTCTTGGAGGTCTGCAATAGCCGTAAGCGTACTTGTTTGGTCTAAGTTAGAGTTTGGAGAGTCTTTGTAGAGCGAGTAGGCGTGCATATAAGTTGCTTCTTGTGCAAAATCGCTGCGGGCAAAAGTCTCGTAAAAATTTTTAAATAAATATTGAGACATATTGTAAAGCCCTTGGTGATAGTTGCAGTAGGCATTATAAAACTGCGACAATTCGGCTTGGGTTGCCCCTTTCAGCAGAGGCGTAATCTCTTCAAACAGTAAACCTGCATGGTAGTAGTCTGCTTTTTTGTAATATTCAAGTGCAGCTTCGTATTTTTCGTCGGTTGTTGCGTTTTTTTGCAACTGGGCAAATTTACTGCATGATGTCAGCAATACTATCGTAACTGCAAATACTATGTTGGTATAAATATTATTTCTCATTTGGCCGCAAAGATACAAAAAAAAGCTACAGTTCCATAACGAAACAGTAGCTAAAATAGTATTTTAATGTATAATCTATTTCGGTTAATGTCTTACAATCAACTTTTTGGTAGCTACTTTTTTCCCTTCGACCATTAACTGATAGTAATAGACGCCCGTTGGTATGTTTTGAGTTTGTATTGTTAGCTGTTTTTCATTTTTGTTCAAATCATAGTCTCCAATGCTCGACAGCAAGACATTGTATATTACTATTTTGGCACCGCTAACGTTACCAATAATATTATAGTCAATTTCTGCAAAGTCATTTGCTGGATTTGGGTATATATTTCTGACCGTAATTCTGTCGTTAGCAAACATATTGTCCTCTAATTTTACTATTTCTGAATTACTTTTTGATTCTGCAACGACATTATTGTCAGCGTTGGTACTCTTCAACTTGCTGGGGGCAACCTCGCTCGGTAGTGGTGTACCATTTTGAAGCATCACCGAACGAAAGTATGTATTGATTGCTTTTGACGGAACAATTTTTAAGTTTCTGTCCAAAGATGATCTGAAATTTATTGCTGGTCGTGTCTTGTTTGCTATTAAGCTGGAAGCATCTCGCTTTTGACCAATATTCAGGCGGCTACCGTTTTTGGTATTTGTTTGGGCTTGTGCCGCAAACAGTACCAACACCGACAGTGCCGAAACAAGATATGTGCGTATAGTTATTTTCATATAATTTTTGGTTGGCGGCTGTCCGCTTAAATTGGCTGCTTTTCATTGATGTACGAACAACGGTACAAAATAGTTCATTTAAAATAAAATAAACAACAATCGTGCCTTAATTTTTATTAAACGGCAATTATTATCTACAAACGGTTGGCTTTTTTCATTACTGCTGCCCTCGTTGGTTTGTCTTTGGTACGCCAACTAAATCCATCTAATTGTTTTTGTTCGACTACTATTTTTGTTGGGGGTGTGAGTTTGCCATCGGGTTGGCCGATAAATTTTATTTTTTTGACTTGATTTCGTTGAAAGAGTAACGTCATCTTTGACGATTCTACTCGATTCATGCCCATATTTTTCATTTTTTCGTTCAACACAAAATAAATACTTTCGCCATTGCCATCTACAAAAACTTTATTTAAACGAGTACTATCGTCAAAATAAGCTGTAATCTGCCGCCCTTTGATTTGATTAAAATTGGTAAGGCTGTCTTGGGCTATCACAAACGATTTGACTTTGAGGTACATCGTTTTGAGTTTGTTTTCAGCCATTTGTGCTGTTATTGTATCGGCTTCGAGTTGGTACTTATTAGCCCAGAGTATCGGTTTTTTTAAAAATATAATTGTCGAATCTTGCGTATTATAAATCACAGAGTCGCATTTGGCTTGTAGGTCGTGTCTGTAGATGAGTACGTTTTTACGGCCAATTAGCTTCTTGGGTTTTTGCTTTTCATCGTCTTTTGAGGCGATTTTCTTTTTGGTATTTGTCGAATTTTTTTTTAGGCTATCGGCCACAATCTCAATCGAATAGAGCGTATCGGCTGTCATAAAAAGTGTATCGTTTTTGGAAATACTCCGTGTCAGGGCATGGCCCCATACTTTTGAGTAGCCTGCTTTACCGTCGTATTTGCCAAAATCACCATTTAAAATAGTTTTTTCGGACTTAGACACCAGCTCAACGTTGCCTTGTGCCGAACCTTTTTTTGTCAAATTGTCAAACGTCAGTGTATCGCCCGTGAGCGTATAGTCGGGGTTGTCTATTGTTGTTCGGGTTTTAAAAATAGACTCACCTGTTTCGGTATTATACGAGCCTCTTTTGGCTACAACCGTACCGCCTTCTTTACTTACTACTTTGGTCAAGCTCTGAAAATCGGCAATTTTGGTAAGCGAATTATAAAAAAGTGTGTCCGTTGTAAGGGTATATTTTTTATTGACCAGCTTCACATCTTGGTAGTAGGTATAGGCTTTGGTTTGGGTGTTGTAGTAACCCTGTCGGCTGGTGAGGGTATTTTCAGCATCCACGGTTTTGCCTCGATTTGGGTAATAAGCCACGCCCGATACCATGTCATAGTCCAAACGATTGGTGGTTAGGGTACGTTTTTTGTCTTTGAGGGTTACGGTCTTACCCGACACTTTTGCTGTGCGGGTATTGCCATAGTAGAGCAGCGTATCGCCAGTGGTTGTGATGGTGTCGCCTTGTATCATTTTGACATTGCCATAAGCCTCGATTGCATTTGATAGTGTATTCTGAATAGCCAGATTACAGTACATCATTGTTCCTTTGTGCCTAAATACCACATTGCCCACCACTCGCCGTACTTCTATACCATCGGCCATTCGCAAAAAAGAAGTACTGTCAGATTTTATCAAAAATACTTTATCGTCGTTGGCCAAAGTAGTTGGCCCAGTCGAAGGTATCTGTTGAGACTGGGCAGTGGTAACCAACAAAACATAGAGTGTAATGAATCCGTAGATGCTTAAATGTTTAAATATCATTTTATTATTACATTTGTTTTTATCTCAATACCTGTACCATACCTGCTTGTCGGTTGGCGTTGCCTTTGGTGTCGGTGGCTTCAATAAGATAGGTATATGTGCCACTTTCGACATCTACTCCGTCTGAATTTTTGCCATTCCAGCCTTTTTTCCAGTCAGTTGTGTAAAAAACGGTTTGGCCTGTACGAGCAAAAATAGTAAGTTGGACATCTTTTATAAACTGGCCTTTAATTTCAAAAATTTCATTTAAAAAATCACCATTGGGCGTAAAGGCATCGGGTACAAATAGTTTTTGATTTCTGTAATAATAAATTTTATTCGATACTACATTTGTTACGTTCCTCGAAGTTGGGTACGCCCTGATTCTATAAACTACGTCTTGGTCTGGGTCTTTGTCGTCCATGAGCCATTCTGTTTTTTTACCTACATTATACACAAACTTTATTCTACCTTGGCCGTCCAATCGTTCTATATCGTAGCGGGATAGCGTACCACTAAACGGCAAGTCGGGAGTCCATTGTAACTCTTCGCCTTTGTTTTGTAGATGAACACTACATACATTTACGGAGGCTGGGGCTGTTCGGTCGCAGACATCGGTATAACCAATTTTATAACAAACAGATTTAGAACCAGGGTTAGCGGTTGTGTCGATATATGAACTTCGGGACGAGATAAATTTGGCACTATCTTGACTTATAATTGTACCATCGGAGCGGCTGTAAGTGTAGTAACTCACACGCACGCCCGTTGGTGGGTTGGCAACTGACACAATGGCCGTTCGGTCGTCTCTGACATTGACCAGCACGTTGGCCAATGCTGGCGGCGTGGCCACGGGCTGTGTTGTGGCTTCTCTGACCAAAGACACCGATGTAGCCGAAGGCGTTGTGTTGGTTTCGGCTACGACCTGATAGCTGTACTTTTGGCCACATTTGGCTTTGGTATCAACATAAGTAAACTGTGTGGCTGGTACGATGGCTATTTGAGTACCATCTCTTTTTATCAAAAATTGTCTAATACGAGCTGTTCCAAAGTTTCGCCACTGTAAGTTGTTTTGGTAGTTGGGGGTTGTTACTGTTAGTGAAATGGTTGGTATTTCGGTTGTAGAAAGGTTAACGGCTATTGTGCCACAGATTGTGATGTAAGCCAATGAATAATGATATACGTTTGTGATTGTGTTTAGCCCCGTAATTCTGAGTTTGGTTTCGTTTCCGCTCACGCTCGCCGTTGCATTGGTTATCACCGAGGCATTGGTCGCACCTGTCAGTCGCTGCAAGAGCGTATATTTTGTTCCAACTGTTCCACCTATATAGGTAAGTTCAACAGTTGTGGCATCAATAATAGTGAGATTGGTGATGGTTGGCAACACGACTGCCGCACCAGTAGGTGTTATATTTTGGGGGTCGCTGGGGCCGTTGCAAGTTGCACCCGCATACAAACCAGACACTACTACTCTGTATGTGTTGGTGTTTGCGTAGGTGTGTGTTGGTGTAGCTTGGCCTACTACAAAGTTAGTGTTGGGTGTGCCGTCGCCCCAGTTTATCTGGTAGCCAGTGTAGGCAAGCCCTGTGGTGTTGATAAAAATACTGACGGTACGATTGCCACAAGAAGTAACGCTAAACGTTGGTTTGGGCGTAGCCACAACTCTCACAGTATTACAAGCCAATGAGCGACGACCATTGATTGTACCTGTTTGTACTATCAAATAAGTACCTGCGACAGAAAATGTAAAAGAGGTTAATGTGGTGGATTTGGTAGTGTCGGCAAATGTTTTGAAGTCATAGGTATATTTGAAATTTGTACCAACAGCACTATTGACAACAGTAACAGGCTGCCCCACGCAAGTGATAATAGGCGAGACAAAAGTCCCTCGAACCCATTGATTGGGTAGTGCTGGACAAGTTTGGGCGAGTACCAAACTGTTCAC